>CAZGOX010000341.1:0-2890 GCA_964527955.1 uncultured Opitutaceae bacterium
TGTCGCTGATCCTGTATGCGCTTTCGGGCGGTGCGGATTTTGGCGGTGGAATGTGGGACCTGCTCGCCCTCGGCCCGCGCGCCGCGCGGCAGCGGACCCAGATCGCCAAATCCATCGCTCCCATCTGGGAGGCCAACCACGTCTGGCTCATCCTCGTTGTGGTGGTGCTGTTCACGGCCTTTCCGACGGGCTTTGCGGCGATGATGACCGCCTTGAACATTCCGCTCACCGCGATGCTCATCGGGATTGTCCTGCGCGGATCGGCGTTCATCTTCCGCAGCTACGACACGCGGCCGGGTGCGGTTCGTCGGCATTGGAGCACGGCCTTCGGCATTGCCAGCATCGTGACGCCGTTCCTCCAGGGTGCTGTGCTGGGCGCCCTTGCGACCGGCGGGATCCGGGTCGTGAACGGACAGGTGACGACGGGCTTTTTCGCGGGATGGGTGACGCCGTTTGCGCTCGCCTGCGGGCTGTTCGCGCTTGTGCTGTTTGCGTTTCTGGCGGCCGTCTATCTGACCCTCGACGCGAGGGACCAGCCGGATCTGCGGGGTGATTTTCGAAAGCGTGCGATCTGGTCCGGCGCGGCGCTCATGCCGGTTGCCGGTGTGGTATTCCTCGCGGCGAGGCACGGCGCGCCGGCGCTGTTTCACGGATTGACGCGGTGGTGGGCGCCTTGGCTGCTCGGCGCAACCTGTCTATGCAGCCTTGGTGCGCTTGGGGCGTTGCGGTGGCGGCGGTTTGCCGCGGCACGGGTGGCGGCCGCCGGCCAGGTGGCGCTCCTCCTGATTGGGTGGAGCCTGGCGCAATATCCAAATATTGTGACGCCGGACATCACGGTTGTGAATGCTTGCGCTCCGGGCGCGACGTTGCGGCTGCTTTTGCTGGCATTGGCGGCCGGTGCGCTCGTGCTGCTCCCGTCGCTGATTGCATTGTTCCGTCTGTTCAAGGGAGCGGCTTCGCATGGCAGGGCGGGGTAGGCGGAGCAGGGCACGGAATGCGGGTTCCACCCCATGGGAAGGCGGCTGCCGTTGGCATACTGTGGGAAACATGAACACCCAAAGGGCAGCCGCCCAACCCGGAACCCGCCTCAGCGACCGCGATTTCGACGTCCTCTTCCGCGAGGCCCGAACCCACAGCGCATGGCTCGACCTGCCGGTACCGGACGACCTCCTAAGGCAGATCTACGACCTGCTAAAATGGGGTCCGACCAGTGCAAATTGCTGCCCGGTCCGGATCGTCTTCCTTCGATCACGGGAGGCAAAGGAAAGGCTCCGGCCGGCGCTTCAACCGGGAAACGTGGACAAGACGATGGCAGCTCCGGTCACTGCCATCATCGCCTACGATTCGAGCTTTTACGAGTTGTTGCCCAGGCTCTTTCCCGTGGCGCCTGCAATGAAGGAAATGTTTGTGAAGTCGCCGGAATTGGCCGCATCCACCGCGATGCGCAACGGAAGCCTTGAAGGAGCCTATTTCATGATCGCCGCTCGCTCACTCGGTCTCGATTGCGGCCCCATGTCGGGATTCGACAATGAAAAGGTGGATCGCGAGTTCTTTCCCGTGCCGGCGAAGGCGACGGGATCGACAAACGGCGCATTCATCGCGAAGGGGCCCGTGAAGTCGAATTTTCTGTGCAATCTCGGCTACGGAGACGCTGCGAAGCTCTACCCGCGAGGCCCACGATTGGAGTTCGGCGAGGCGTGTCAGATGCTCTGAGGCTCGGCCCGGGAGTGCCTCGAGGTAGGGCGAGCCGTTCCTGCCCTGAGCGAAGCCGTAGGCGTGTCGAAGGGCCGACGAGGCGCTTTGTTCGATCCTCGTAGGTCAGCGAGCTTGCTCGCGCCCTCCCGGAGCGCGAGCAAGCTCGCTGACCTACAACGCCCGAGGGGCCCGGCGCCGCCTAGCTCCCGAGGGCCGCGATCCAAGGGGTCACGTCGATGCTCGCGACATTGGGAGTTTCCAGTCCGGTTCGGTCGGCTGGAGCCCCCGCCCACGGCTCAAAAGGTTGAAACATCGGTCGCGGTTGCACGGAAGCGGCTGATGCCGTATTCGCCATTCGATCCCTCGTTGAACCCGAAGCCTGGACTCCCACGGGTGTACCTGCCGTCCCTCGCCGCCCCCATCAGCAATCCGTTCTTATAGGTTCGGATCTCGGCGCCCACAACGGTCGCCCTCACCACGTCGCCCGTCTTCACGGCGTATTGCCTCCCTTGCACGTTCAGGAGATAGGTGAAATCGGCCAGAAGCCCATTCCACCTCACAATGATCAGGTAGGCGGCATCCCCTTCCTTCAGGGAATAGGAGATCTCGTATCCATCGCACTTGTGCTTCGCCAGTGAGCTTCGAAGCCGCATCGACACCTCCGGATAGCGGAACACCGCCCTCTTATCCACCACCACCTCCACGCTCTGGTTGGAGGGCCATTCGCCGGCAAGAAGGGCCACCGAGTCCGCATACGCCTTGGGGCCCGCGCGTCCGAATGCAAAGCCGGGGGTTGTCGAGACATCACCCCAATCCAAGGCGACCGTTCTCCCACCCATCCAGCGACCGCCCTCTGAGATCGGGCCCTCGGCCCGCGGAAACGTGGTCGAGTAGCTAACCACATGCTGCGTAGGCAGTGCCAAAGCCACTGGGTTCGTGCCCGGCCCTGCGGAACAGGCGGCTAGAATTGCGAGCAGGAGCGTGGCGAATATGAGTTGAGGCGGCCGGAGTGCATTCTTCATCGCTGATCTTTCGTTGGTTGCCATTCTTGGGGCCGCCGTCGCCTCGCCGAAGGCGAGGCTGTTGCCCTAATCATGACGGACCTCGGCGCTGCGAACTGACCTGATTGCGTTCCCGGCCGGGCGGGCCGCCCGGCCCTACCTTGAGAGATGGTGGCAAGACCCGGAATCGAACC
>CAZGOX010000342.1:0-2888 GCA_964527955.1 uncultured Opitutaceae bacterium
CAACACGGGCAGAAGGAGCCTGAGACCTGGGATGCGTCGCGCGCAGGGCATGCGAAACTCGACTGTGCTGCAGCGGGCCGCGCGGTCGAGCCGTTTATGGAAAAGTCTGCCGGACCGCGGCGCAAAGGTTGGCGGCCGTGTCGCGAAGGGCTTGGGCGAGCGGCGTCCCGGAAGGCGTGACGGAGTGGACGACGAGGGCGCCGGCCCATCCCGGGTGCGGGTCGGCGTGCCCGGCAAACACGTGGGCGGGCTTGCCCATGCCCATGGCCTTGGCGACCAGGGCTCCCGGGCCCTTGCCCCGTACGGAGGTGCCGTCAAAGCGGCCCTCCCCGGTCAGTACCATGTCCGCGGCGCCGAGCCGCGCTGCGAGGTCGAGCCAGGCGGAAACCAGGGGGAAGCCGGGAACGAGCCCGGCCCCGGCCGCGACCATCAGCCCGAATGCGAGGCCCCCGGCGGCGCCGGCTCCCGGGGTCCCGGCAAGGCCTCGCTCCTTTCTGAAGTGATCGCAGAGGAGCCCTGCCATCCTCCCGCTCTCGGAATCGAGGCGCGACACATCCCGGTCGAGGAGACCTTTCTGTGGTCCGTAGACACTGGCCGCGCCCTGCGGGCCGAGAAGCGGGTTGGCGACATCGCATGCGATCCGGATCGGGGGCAGCCCCGGGGCGACGCGCCCGTCGATGCGCGCGATTTCCCTCCAGTGCGCCGGAATCGGCGCGGGGACATCCTCGCCCCCGCACGTTCGGAACCTGAGGCCCAGGCCCGACAGTGCGCCTAGCCCCAGGTCGTGGGTCGCGCTGCCGCCGACACCGAGCAGGACGGCGCCGGCTCCCCGTTCGGCCGCGGCCCGGATCAGTTGGCCCGTACCGATGGTGGAGGTCTGCCACGGGTCCCGTGACCTTGGGGCAAGCATCGCAAGTCCGCTCGCGGCTGCCATGTCGAGGACTGCAAGGGTTTCGGAGGCCGGCGGCTGCCGTCGGAGGGCTAGAAGCTCCAGCGCCGCAGCGGGGACCTTCCGGATCGGGACGATCCCGAGACCGGCGGTGACCCTGCCGCCGCGCGGCCCCGTCACGGGGACCGTGATCAGTTCCCCTCCCGCTGCGCCAGTGAGGATTTCGGCGAAGCCCTCGCCCCCGTCGGCGAGGGGGCACAAGTCCAGCTCCCAGTCCGGGTGGGAGGAGCGAAGCGCCCGGGCCGCGGCATCGCAGGCGTCCCGCGCCGGGAGCGAGTCCTTGAACTTGTCAAACGCGACCAGGACTCTCATGGGGGGATTGGCGGAACGGGGGCATGGGGTGGGGGTACCAGGAGATAAGGACGGTGCGGTGGCCGTCGGCTGGGAGCGCGGCCGAGAGTCGGCCTGTCTCGGCGTCATGTTCGAAGGCCACGGGGCGGCCGCCCGACTCTACCTTGGAGGGCCGAACCGCGGCCCAGCCGACAAAGTCGCCGCCGTCGCGCAGGGAGACTTCGCAGGCGCCGGCGGCCGTCCACTTTCTGCCGGTGATCGCCCCCGTGCTGTTGAGCTTGTCGGCGAGGCCCAGGGCGGCGAACCCGCGGTCGACCGGCGCGTAGGAGATGATCTCCCAATCGCCCTCGGCCAGCGCGACCGGCGTCCTGTCCCCGGGGCCGCAGCGCCATACGAGTCCGGTCGTCTGCGACAGCGCGGCAAACTCGAGGCCCGCCAGGACGGGCACATCGCCGGCGCTGACGCTGCCGCTGATCACGGTGCGCTCGCCCGCGGCCGCATGGTGGTTTGCGTTGAAGACTCCGATCACGGCGCAGTCGCGGTTGGTGTTGAAGACCTTCAGGAGGACGGGCTCGCTGGTGACGTCCGAGAAGATGCAGTCGAGGGTCGGCCTCCCGACCCCGTCCGCCCTGAGCACCGTTCCGTCGGAGAGGACCAGCTTTCGCAGGACGTCAAAATCGTGGGTTCGCGGCCGGTCGGAAACATACACCGGTCCGCCTGAGACGGCCCGGCCCGCGGCGTGGAACGCCCCCATCGGGTGGCCCGATTGGAACATGTCCCAGTCCGGCTGCATGAACTCCCCAAACCAGATCCCCACCTGGGCGTTGCAGTGCAGGTGGGCGCCGTGCGTCTCCGGCTTCAGGGGCCAGAAGTCGATCGAGGTCCGCATCAGCGTCGAGTCCGGCGAACCGTAGTAGGTTTCCATGGCGTTCGCCATGCAGTTGATCATGCGTCCGGAAAAGTGCCGGCGCACGGATTGCTCGAGACCCTTGCGGTAGGCGCGGTACAGGGGGATCCTTCCGCCGATGCCCGTCCCTAGCGCCTCGAGCACGGCCTGGTTGTCGACCTTCACGCCGTCGACCCCCTGGGTCCGCAGCAGCGCGTGGTAGTCGTCAAAGAACCGGGCGATGTCCTCCGGCGCGACGAGGCCTGCCAGGGCGCCCCACCACTGGGTGTTGTGGCCCGGGCTGAACTTGAGGATGCCCGGACCATACGCCCGCGGGACATCGCGGATCCCGTAGCCCGGCAGCCTGGCGCCGTCCACGCCGGACCAGTAGCCGATCATCGAGTGCCATACGAGGAACGTGCGGACCTTGAACTCCTCCTTTGCCATCCTGATCGTCGGGGCAAGGTCGCCGCCGAACCTGGCGTTGGGGGCGAACGCGGTCAGCCGCTCCTCTCCCGTGGGCGCCTGCTCGTAGGACTGCCAGCCATCGTCGAGGATCAGAAGCCGCGGCTCGACGCCGCCGGCGGCAAACGCGGAAAGCCCGGTCTTCACCTTGTCCGCGGAGACCTCGCGGTAAAAGGCATCCCAGGTGCACCATCCGAAGTTGTCGGCAAAGTCCGGCACGGGCTTGCTTATCCTCAACCGGCCCGTTCCAAGCCGCCCGCACACGGACCGGGCACCCTCTTCGGCAAGGGCATAGGG
>CAZGOX010000343.1:0-2887 GCA_964527955.1 uncultured Opitutaceae bacterium
CCGGGCCCGGTCAGTACCGGTAGTGCTCGGGCTTGTAGGGACCGTCCTGCGGGACGCCGAGGTAGGCCGCCTGCTTCGGGGTGAGCTTCGTGAGCTTGACGCCGATCTTGTCCAGGTGAAGGCGGGCGACTTCCTCGTCGAGGCGCTTGGGTAGCCGGGTCACGCCGGGCTTGTACACCTCGCGGTTCTTCCAAAGCTCGATCTGGGCCAGTGTCTGGTTGGTGAAGCTAGCCGACATCACAAAGGACGGGTGGCCGGTCGCGCAGCCAAGGTTCACAAGGCGGCCCTCTGCGAGCAGGTAGATGGTCCGGCCGTCGGGAAACGTGAACTTGTCGTACTGGGGCTTGATATTGGTGCGCTTGACGCCCGGCGCCTCGTAGAGGCGGTCGACCTGGATCTCATTGTCGAAGTGCCCGATGTTGCAGACAATGGCCTGGTCGCGCATCGCCGCGAGATGCTCGAGGGTGATGATGTCGGTGTTCCCGGTCGTGGTGACGTAGATGTCGCCGACCCCGAGCGTGTCCTCGATGGTCGTGACCTCGAAGCCCTCCATCGCGGCCTGCAGGGCGTTGATCGGGTCGATCTCCGTGACAATCACGCGGGCGCCGAAGCCCCGGAAGGAGTGCGCGCAGCCCTTGCCCACGTCGCCGTAGCCGCAGACAACCGCCACCTTGCCGGCGATCATGACGTCGGTGGCGCGCTTGAGCCCGTCGGCCAGCGACTCCCGGCAGCCATAGAGGTTGTCGAACTTCGACTTGGTGACGGAATCGTTCACGTTGATGGCGGGAACGAGGAGCTTTCCCTGGTCGTGGAGCTGGTACAGGCGGTGCACGCCCGTCGTCGTCTCCTCGGAGACGCCGCGCCACGCCTTGGCGATCTCATGGAAAACGAAGGGGTTCTCGGAACGGATGCGCCTGAGGAGGTCCTTGATGACCTGCTCCTCGTGGGAGCCCGAGGGCGTCTCGATCCACGCGCTGCCGTCCTCCATCTCAAAGCCCTTGTGCAGGAGAAGTGTGACGTCGCCGCCGTCGTCGACCACGAGCTGGGGCCCGAGGCCGCCGGGGAAGGAAAGGGCCTTCCACGTGCATTCCCAGTACTCCTCGAGGGTCTCGGCCTTCCAGGCAAACACGGGCACGCCCGCCTGGGCGATGGCCGCGGCGGCATGGTCCTGGGTCGAGAAGATGTTGCAGGACGCCCAGCGCACGTCGGCCCCAAGCTCCTTCAGCGTCTCGATCAGCACCGCCGTCTGGATCGTCATGTGGAGCGAGCCTGTGATGCGGACGCCCGACAACGGCTTGTCCGGGCCGAACTTCCGGCGCACGGCCATGAGCCCGGGCATTTCATGCTCGGCGACATCGATTTCCTTGCGGCCCCAAGGGGCGAGGGAGATGTCCTTGACGCGGTAGTCTGCGGCGGTGGGCGGAGTCGTTGTGGTGGGCATGGAGACTGTGGATTGGGGAGGACCCGTTACCTGATGGCTGCGCGAAGCTCGGCGACCTTGTTGGTGCGCTCCCAGGGAAGGCCCGGCTTCCCAAAGTGACCGTAGTTGGTCGTCCGTCGGTAGATCGGGCGCAGGAGGTCGAGCTGGCGGATGATGTCGGCGGGCTTGAAGCTGAACACCTTGTTGACGGCGCTGGCGATCTTCTCGTCGGCGACCTTTCCGGTCCCCATCGTGTCAACGTAGACGCTGACCGGCTTCGGGTAGCCGATGGCATAGGCGACCTGGAGCTCGACGATGTCGGCAAGACCCGCGGCAACGATGTTCTTCGCCACCCAGCGGCACATGTAGGCGGCCGAGCGGTCGACCTTCGAGGGATCCTTGCCGGAAAACGCGCCGCCGCCGTGCCGGCCCCAGCCGCCGTAGGTGTCCACGATGATCTTGCGGCCGGTGAGTCCTGCGTCCCCCTGCGGGCCCCCGATGACGAACCGGCCGGTCGGGTTGATGAGGTACTCGGTCTTGCCCGAGAGCAGGCGGGCCGGGATGATCTTCTTGATCACCTTTCCGATCAGGAAGCCCTCGATCTCGTCGTGGGAGACGTCCGCGGTGTGCTGGGTGGAGATGACCACGTTCACGACCTCGACCGGCACGTCGTTCTCGTAGCGGATGGAGACCTGCGACTTGGCGTCGGGCCGGAGCCAGCGCACGCGTCCCGCGTGGCGGATCCTCGCGAGCTCGCGCCCCAGCCGGTGGGCGAACATGACCGGCGTCGGCATGAGTTCGGGGGTCTCGCGGCACGCGTACCCGAACATCAGGCCCTGGTCGCCGGCGCCCTGCTCGGCGGTCTTCTTGCCCCGGGCCTTGCGGGCGTCGACGCCCTGGGCGATGTCGGGGGACTGGCGCGTGAGGAAGTTCGTGATCGTGACCCGGTCGGCGTGGAACACGTCGTCGTCGTTCACGTAGCCGATCGACCGGATGGCCGAGCGGACGATGCGATCGATGTTGATCTTCGCCCCGGTGGTGATCTCGCCCGCCACGACCACCTGGTCGGACTTGACGAGCGTCTCGCACGCGACGCGGCTTGAGGGATCCTGCGCAAGGCAGGCGTCCAGCACGCTGTCAGAGATCAGGTCCGCGACCTTGTCGGGATGCCCTTCGCCGACGGACTCGGAGGAAAATACAAAGGATTTTGCCATGGTGGTGAAGCCCGCAATCGAACCGGAAGCCCCGGGGTCTCGCAAGACTAATATCAACATATTCCAATTTGTTGATATGTCCAACTGGGTGCAGATGCATCCCGGTTGGGTCCTCGGAGGTCGACTGTGTGAGGCTTTGCGAACGAAAAGCGACCGGAGAGGACCCATCCGGGATGCACCTGCACCCAGGCCCGCGCGCTACCTGTAGAGGGCCGTCGTCGGCGTCGCGGTGAGGACGTTGTACTGGCGGATC
>CAZGOX010000344.1:0-2885 GCA_964527955.1 uncultured Opitutaceae bacterium
CTGCGTATGGGCCTGCGACCATGCCCGGACGGGCGGGCCGCCCGTCCCTACCTTGAAATGCCCTCTTACCTACTCAACGTACTTGTCCACCGGCGGGTGCAGCAGCTCCGCGACCTCGGGGGTCGAGATGTTCTCTGGCGTCACAAGGCGGCAGCCGGTGTCGATGGTCTGTTCAACGGCCTTGCCCTGCAGGTGGTCGACCAGCGTCCTGACCCCCGTATACCCGATCAGGAAGGGGTTTTGCACAACGATTCCCTGGATATCGCCGGACTGGAGCCCCTCCAGGGTGTCGGTACTGGCGTCGAACACGACGAGCTTTGTCTTGCCCTTTCCAAAGGTCGTTTCCCTCAAGGCCCTGAGCATCCCCGTGGACGCGATCTCGTTGGAGCAGAAGATCGCATCGGTGGATGCGCCATACTCCGCGAGCAGAGCGGCGGCCGACTTCTTGGCGTCCTCATAGGTCGCGCCCGAGTAGTGGCTGGAGTCGATCACCGTGAGGCCATGGAACTGGCTTCCTATCGTGTCGAGAAAGCCGCTCTCCCGGGCGTTTGTCCCGGCGGAATGCCTGAGAAAACGGAAGAGGACCACGCGGCCGTGCCAGTGCAGCAGGCTGCCGATGCGGCGTGCGGCGACCATGCCGCCGTTGTAGTTGTCGGTCGCGACGAAGCTCACCTGGGACGCGTCGTTCAAACCCGAGTCGATCACGACGGTCGGAATGCCGGCGTCGAAGGCGGCCTTGACCGGCGGGACGAGCGCCTGGACGTTCGTGGGCGAAAGAACGATGCCGTTCACCTTGTTGGCGACAAATCCGTTGACCAAGCCGGCCTCCTCGGCATCCGAGCTCTCGGTTGGAGGCGCGGCCCACAGCAGCTGCACCGCCGTGCCCGCGGCGGCAAGATCGCGCTCGGCCTTCACCGCCCCGGCGTGAACGGTCTTCCAGTACTCGTTGGAGTTGCCCTTGGTGACCAAGGCAACACGCAGCGTCTCGGCGTGCGCCGAAAGGGCCGCAGCCAGGAGAATGCAAAGGCATCGTACTATCATACACTGTAAGACATCGAACTTTTCCACGGCGACTTTAGCGGGATCGCTTGCGGATGGCGTGCCTTCGCGCATGGTTGGCGGACATACCCCATGATGATGCGAACCTCGCCGGGATTGTTCCGCCTTCTCCTTGGGCTCGGGCTCCTCGGCCCGGCCGCATTGTCCGCGGCGCCGCCGGACCTGAAGGTGGAGGGAAACGCCCTGGTGGACGCTGCCGGCCAGCCGGTCCGGCTGCGGGGTGTCAACTGCGCGGGCATGGAGTTTTCCAGCGATGGGGAGGGACACATCCTTCAGACCGTCAGGACGGCCGTGACGGTGTGGCGCGCCAACTTCATCCGCCTGCCGCTCTCGCAGGACCGTTGGTTTGGGCGGGCCCCCGACCAGACCGACGGCGGCGCGGCATACCGGGGCCTCGTCGCGCAGCTTGTCGACTCCTGCTCCTCGCACGGTGCCTACATCCTTCTCGACCTTCACTGGTCCGACGCCGGCGAGTGGGGGAGGAATATCGGGCAGCACGATCTGCCGGATGCCAACAGTGTCGTGTTTTGGAAGAGCCTGGCTCCCGTCTATGCCGGGAATCCGGCGGTCCTGTTCGACCTGTACAATGAACCGTCGCACATCACGTGGGACCAGTGGTCCAACGGGGGCCCGGTCACGGAGAGTGACAAGAAGACCGGGGTGACCGTCTCGTACCAGGCCGTCGGGCTTCAAGCCATCCTCGATGCCATTCGATCGACGGGAGCGCGGAATGTGGCCGTGGCGGGAGGCATCAACTGGTCCTACGAGACGCGGGGCATTCTTGAAGGGCACGCGCTCTCCGACCCCGATGGGAACGGCGTGATCTACGCCAACCACCCCTATCCGCATGCCTTTGCCGGAATTGGCAGGGAGACGATTCCCCAGTGGACGGCCCGCATGGAGGCGCTCGCCGCAAAGGTCCCGGTCATCATCACAGAATTCGGCTCCATCGAGGCCAAGTGGCCCTTTCCGCCCGGCTCGAATTACCATGACGAGCGCTGGAACCGGGAGATGCTCGCCGCGCTCGACGCCCACGGCTGGAGCTGGAGCGCATGGGACTTCCATCCCACGGCATGGCCATGCCTGATCTCGGGATGGGATTATGCGCCGACCGAGCATTTCGGGGTCTGGGTAAAACAGGCCCTGGCCCGATAGGCCCCTTGGGATTCGAGCGGTCATGAGCGAGGCGCCCCAACCCGACTCCTCCCGCCGCGGGTTTCTGAAAAGGCTGGCGGCCGGGGCCGCCGCCGTGAGTCTTGCCGGCCACAGGCTCCTCGGAGAGGGCGAACCTCCGGAAGCGGCCGGAGTCCCGGGAGGGATCGTGCCGGCCGGCCCGTGGTTTCGCCGGACCTTGAGGTGGGGGCAGACCAACCTGACCGAGATCGACCCGCAGCGCTTCGACCTTCCCTGGTGGCGCGGGCATTGGAGGCGCACTTGCGTCCAGGGTGTGGTCGTCAACGCCGGGGGAATCGTCGCCTATTATCCAACGAAGGTGCCGTTCCACAGGAGGGCGGAATTCCTGGGCGGCCGGGACCTGTTCAGCGAGATTCTCGGGGCCGCGCACGAGGACGGGCTGGAGGTGTTTGCACGCATGGACTCCAACCGCGCGGGAGGGGACCTGTATCGGGCGCACCCCGACTGGTTCGCGCGGGATGCCTCGGGGAAGCCCTACCGGGTCACCGACCTTTACGTCGCGTGCGTCAACGGCCCGTATTACGAGGAGCACATCCCCGCGATCCTGCGCGAGGTCGCGACCCGCTACCGCCCCGAGGGCTTCACCGACAACAACTGGAATGGCCCCATGCGCGACCAGCCATGCTTCTGCG
>CAZGOX010000345.1:0-2883 GCA_964527955.1 uncultured Opitutaceae bacterium
CTACTGGAAGATTTCCCCGAAGAAGGCCCGCATGTCCGCCCACGACCGGCGGTCCGCGTCGGCATTGTATCCGACCACCGCCTCGATGTGGTTCGCCTGGGCCAGTGCATCCGCGTCCGGGTTTGAGAACGCGTGCTTCGCTCCCGCGTAGAGGACAAACTTGTAGTCGAACTTCGCGTCGTTGAGCGCCTTCAGGAACGCATCCGTCTGCTCCTGCTTGATCGACGGGTCGACGGCCCCCTGGCACACGAGGAACTTCACGTTGTTCGGGGCGCCCTCCGGCGCGGGGATCAGGCCCCCGTGGAAGCTCACGATGCCTGCGAGCGGCGCACCGCTGTAGGCGAGCGCCTGGACGGTGGACCCGCCAAAGCAGTAGCCGATCGCGGCCACCTTCGCGGGATTCACGAGGCCGGTCGCGAGAAGTTGGTCGAGCCCTGCGCGGGCCCTCTCGGCCATGAGCGGCTTGCCGTGAAACTGCCCCGAAAGCGCCCCCGCCACCTTGGCGTCCGACGTCGAGACGCCCTGCCCGTACATGTCGACCGCGAACGCCACGTAGCCGAGCTGCGCCAGCTGCACCGCGCGGTGCTTCGCGTAGTCGTTCAGGCCCCACCACTCGTGCACCACGAGCACGCCGGGGAGCTTCCCCTTGGCGGTTGCGGCGCTGTCGTAGGCCAGGAAGCCGATGAGGGGGGTCCCGCCCTGGGAGTAACGGACGGACTTGGTGACGAGTTCGGCGCGGGCCGGCAGCGCGGCCAGCGACAACGCAAGAAGGATGGGGAGGAGTTTCATGGGCGGGGGCAATTGTGGATCACCCGCTAGTAAATGCAAATTTTGACTGACTGCGGCCCGCGTTTGGCGATGATGCCCCAATGCCGTCGCAGGACGACGCATTGCCCCCGGGGTCACGTTTGCCGCAGGCCAGAGCCAGCGACACCGACCTTTTGCGCGCCCTGCTCGACAACGTCGACGACAACATCTACTTCAAGGACCGCGAATCCCGCTTCATCCGGATCAGCCGTTCCCATGCCCGGCAATTCGGCCTGACCGACCCCTCGGAGGCCGTGGGCAAGACCGATTTCGATTTTTTCACCGCGGAGCACGCCCAGCCGGCCTTTGAAGACGAGCAGGAGATCATCCGCACCGGCAAGCCGATGATCGGCAAGGTCGAGAAGGAAATGTGGAAGGGAGGGCGCGAGACCTGGGGGCTCACCACCAAGGTCCCGATGCGCAACGACGCCGGCGAAATCATCGGCACCTGCGGCATCACCAAGGACATCACCCATCTCAAGCTGACCGAGCAGGAGCTGGCCAAGGCCCGGGACGTCGCCCTGGAGTCCACGCGCGTGAAGAGCGAGTTCCTCGCAAACATGAGCCACGAGATCCGGACCCCCATGAACGGCGTCCTCGGCATGGTGGGGCTCCTCCTCGACACCAAGCTGGATGCCGCCCAAAAGGAGTTCGCCGAGACGATCCGCGTGAGCGCCGAGAACCTGCTGACGATCATCAGCGACATCCTGGACTTCTCCAAGATCGAGGCCGGCAAGCTCACCTTCGAGGTCGTTGACTTCGACCTGATCGAGACCGTCGAGGGCACGCTGGACATGCTGGCCGAGCGCGCCCAGGGCAAGGGGATCGAACTCGCGAACTCCGTCCCCCTGGGCGTGCCCTCCCGCCTGCGGGGCGACCCGGGGCGCCTGCGCCAGATCCTCGCCAACCTGCTGGCCAACGCGATCAAGTTCACCCAGCACGGCGAGGTCGTCCTCCGGGTCACCAAGGAAGCCGAGTCGGACGCCGACGTCACCCTGCTCTTCGAGGTGAGCGACACGGGGATCGGCATCCCCGCCGAGGTCCAGGACCGCCTGTTCCAAGCCTTCAGCCAGGCCGACTCCTCGACCACCCGCAAGTTCGGGGGCACGGGCCTGGGACTCGCGATCTCCAAGCAGCTCGTGGCGATGATGGGGGGCCGGATCGGCGTGCACAGCGAACTGAAAAAGGGCTCCACATTCTGGTTTTCAGCGCAGTTTGAGAAGCAAACCGGCGCCCCGAGGCTGCCCGAGGCGAACAGCTCCAACCTCGTCAACCTGCGGGTCCTCGTGGTGGACGACAACGCGACCAACCGGCAGATCCTGCGCCACCAGCTCTCCGCCTGGATGATGCGCAAGGGCAGCGCCGCGAGCGGGTACGAGGGCCTGAAGCTCCTGCGCGAGGCAGCCTCGGCCGGCCGACCCTACCACCTCGCGATCCTCGACATGCAGATGCCGGAGATGGACGGGCTGACCCTGGCCGGGAAGATCAAGGCCGACCCCCTGATCGCCCCGACGCGGCTCATCATGCTCACCTCCCTCGGCCACATCCTCACACGGGAGCAGTACGAGTCGGCGGGCATCTCGGCCTACCTGGTGAAGCCGGTCAAGCAGTCGCGCCTCTTCGACTCCCTCATGGCCACCATGGGAACCGCCGACGTCGGGGAAATCCTCGCCCGTTCGGCCGTCCCCTGCGTCGTCCCGTCGACATCGGACCCCTCGCAGCCCCAGCCGCAGATCCTCGTCGCCGAGGACAACGACGTGAACCAGAAGGTGGCCCTTGCGCAGCTGCACAGCCTCGGGCTCGGCGCCCGGGCCGTCGTGAACGGGCTGCAGGTTCTTGAAGCGATCGAGGAGGCCCCCTACGAGGTGATCCTCATGGACTGCCAGATGCCGGAGATGGACGGCTACGAGACCACGCGCCTGATCCGCAAGCGCGAGAACGACGCCCGGGAGGCGGGCCGCCCGGTCAAGCCCGTCCGCATCATCGCGATGACCGCCGAGGCCATGCACGGCGACCGCGAGAAATGCCTGGCCTGCGGCATGGACGACTACATCAGCAAGCCCGTCCACATCGCCG
>CAZGOX010000346.1:0-2868 GCA_964527955.1 uncultured Opitutaceae bacterium
CTTCGGTTGATCCTTCTCTACCGGCGCGAGCGGCCGGGAATCGTCCATCATGTCGCCCTTAAGCCGGTGTTATATGGGAGCATCGCCGCCCGCTTGGCCGGCGCTCCGCGGGTGATCAACGCGCTGGCTGGGATGGGGTGGCTGTTCACTTCCGGCTCGGGGCGGGCGCGCTGGCTCAAGCCGATTGTGCGCTCTGCTTTGAGGCTACTATTGGTGCCGGGGATTGCCTTGGTGCAGAATCCGGATGACGCGAGGTTGTTGAGCGAACTGGGCGGGGACAGGCTGAAACTCAGGCTCATTCCCGGTGCCGGGGTCGATTTGCGCCAGTTTTCGCCCCAGCCCGAGCCAAGTGGGATCCCGGTGGTGACGCTGCCAGCCCGGTTGCTTTGGGCAAAAGGCGTGGGTGATTTCGTCGAGGCGGCGCGACTGCTGCAGAAGAGGGGGGTGACGGCGAGGTTTGTTCTCGCCGGCGAACCCGATCAGGCCAATCCCTCTTCAGTTCCCCCCGCTCGCATCGACCAATGGGTGGCGGAGGGAATCGTGACGTACCTTGGCTGGGTCAATGACATGCCAAAGGTGTTGGCCGGCTCCCACATCATATGTTTGCCGTCCTTCTACGGAGAGGGCATACCCAAGTCCTTGATTGAAGCTGCCGCGGCAGGGCGTCCCATCGTGACGACCGACATGCCGGGATGCCGGGAAATTGTCCATGACGGCGACAACGGAATTCTTGTGCCGGCCCGTGATCCCGAAAAGCTGGCGACGGCGCTTCTCCGTTTGATTGAAGACTCCGGGCTGCGCCAGCGGATGGGTGCCCGCGGCCGAGTCCGGGCGGAAGCGGAATTTGGACTGGAGCAGGTGACCCGGCAGACCCTGGCATTGTACGAGGAGGCGGCAAATTGAGGATTCTCGTCACCGGCGCCCGGGGATTCGTCGGCAGTGCCCTGGTGAAGCGGCTCGCCGCCGAAGATCGCTTCACGGTGCGAGCCTGTGCCCGGCGCGCGGACGATTGCTCCCTGCCTGAGATCGAGCGGGTGGGCATGGGAGAACTGGACGGCAATACCCGATGGGACCAGGTGCTGCAAGGGGTGGAGGCCGTGGTGCACCTCGCCGCCAGGGTACATCTAATGCACGATCCATCCCGGGAGCCCTTGGCCGCGTTTCGGCAGGTGAATGTCGCAGGCACACTTGGCCTGGCTCGATCAGCGGCGGCGCAGGGCGTCGGGCGGCTCATCTATGTGAGTTCGATCAAGGTGAATGGCGAAGAAAGTGAGCGGGCCTATCGTGAATCTGATCCGCCGGCGCCGCAGGATGCCTATGGGGTGAGCAAGCACGAGGCTGAGCAGGGGTTGCGCGAAATTGCCGCAGATTCCGGAATGCAGGTGGTGATCGTTCGGCCCCCGCTGGTGTATGGCCCGGGAGTCAGGGCCAATTTTCTCCGGCTCATGCGCCTGGTGCATCGCGGCACGCCATTGCCCCTGGGCGCCATTCGAAACAAACGCAGCCTTGTGGCTTTGGACAACCTGGTGGATTTTATTGTTCGGTGCCTCGAGCACCCTGCCGCCGCCAACGAAACCTTCCTGATCTCCGATGATGAGGATCTGTCGACGCCGCAATTGCTGGAGCGCCTATCCCGGGGCCTGGGGGTGTCGGCCCGGCTGATTTCCGTGCCGCCGTTCCTGCTCAGGGCCGGGGCCGGCCTCCTGGGCCGAGGAGCCGCGGCGAGGCGGCTTTGCGGCTCGTTGCAGGCCGATATTTCCAAGGCAAGAAATCTGCTGGGCTGGAGGCCCCTCGTGGGTGTTGACGAGGGGCTGCGCCGCACAGCTGAAGCGTTCCTGAGGAGCGAGCGAGGGTTGCGGTGATGACTTCGTTGCCGGCCTTATTTTTCGAAACGGCCGTCCTGGCCATACTCTTGCTCTATCCTGCCCGGAAGCTGCTCTTGCTGCGCGGAGTGCTGGACCGGCCCAACGTCCGGTCCAGTCACTCCGCTCCAATCGCGCGGGGCGGCGGCCTGGTTCCGGTCGGCCTGATCGCGGTCAGCCTGGGTATCTGCGAGCACGGAGAATCGGTCGGCCGCTTTTTCGGGATCCTCGTCGCCGCGTTCGTTGGGCTCGCGACCGTCTCATTCTGGGACGATCTCCGGCAGGTGAAGGCGATGATTCGGTTCGTGGCTCAGTTGACGGCGGCTGGCCTTGCGCTGGTCTGGCTGGGCACGGGGGGATCAAGCCTCCTTTCCGGCCCCTTGGCGCTCGTCGGCGGGGGACTCTGGATCGTGGGCTACACGAATGCCTTCAATTTCATGGATGGCATCGACGGCCTCGCCGGCATGCAGCTTGTGTTCACTGGCATGGGCACGGCGCTGATTGGTATCGCGGCCGGCGCGGTTCCAGGCAATCCGTCCATGGCGATCTCGGTTATCCTGGCTGGGACCGGTCTGGGATTCCTCTGGCACAATTTTCCCCGGGCCCGCGTCTTCCTGGGCGATGTGGGCAGTGCGCCCCTGGGCTTCCTCCTGGCAGTCTTGGCGCTCTGGGTCGCCAAAGATCTGGGCTGGTGGCTGCTCGTACCCCTTGGCCTACTGCATGCCAATTTCATCCTGGATGCGGGTATTACGCTCGTCCGTCGCTTTTTGCGGCGTGAGCGCTGGTACGAAGCACACCGGGAGCATTTCTACCAGCGGTTCATCCGTGCGGGAAAATCCCATCGCTGGGTGACATCCTGGGAAATGGGACTGCAGGCGCTCGTGGTGGGCCTGCTGGTGCTATATATTCATGCGAATGAAGCCCTCCGATGGGCGATCGCAATTTTCGTTCCGGCACTCTGGATTGCTTTTTTCCTCTGGGCGGAGCGGAGCCTGGCGCGGTCGCG
>CAZGOX010000347.1:0-2861 GCA_964527955.1 uncultured Opitutaceae bacterium
GCGTCGTGCTGCTGACCAACCGCGAGTGCCCCTGGCGCTGCCTGATGTGCGACCTGTGGAAGGACACCACCCGCGATTCCGTCCCGCAGGGGGCGATTCCACGGCAGGTGGAGTTTGCGGTTCGGACGTGGTCGGACTCGGGAACCCTTCCGGTGCAGGTGAAGCTCTACAACAGCGGCAGCTTCTTCGATCCCGCGGCGATCCCGCCGGCCGACTATGCGCCGGTCGCCCGGCGGATCGCCTTCGCGCGCCACGTCGTGGTGGAATCGCATCCGCTCCTCGTCGGCGATCGCGCCCGGGTGCTGCGCGACCTGCTGTCGGGATCGCTCGAGGTCGCACTGGGACTCGAAACGGCGCACCCGGAGGTGCTGGAAAAGCTGAACAAGAAGTTCGACCTTGCGCAGTTCGCGCGGGCCGCCGAGTTCCTCGCTGCCGAGCGGATCGCGATGCGCGCGTTCATCCTGGTGAACCCACCGTTCCTTGGCGAGCAGTCGGGCCTGGAATGGGCGGCGAAGTCGGCTGAGTTCGCCTTTGCGTGCGGGGCGAGTGCGGTTGCGTTGATTCCAACCCGCACGGGCAACGGTGCGATGGAACGGCTCCGCGAGTCGGGCGAGTTTGTTAATCCGACACTTGCGGTGCTTGAAGCGGCGCAGCGGGCCGCACTCGCCCTGGGACGCGGCCGGGTCTTCGCGGATACCTGGGACCTGGGACCTTTCTCCGCTTGTCCACACTGCTTCGCCGCTCGGCGCGAACGTCTGGAGACGGTAAACCAGACGCAGAGCGACGTGCCCCCGATCCACTGCGAGGTCTGTGGAGGATAACCTGCGCGGAGCGGTCCTAGCTCGCCGAAAATTTCCAATCATGAAATCCTCATCACGCAGAGCGTTCATACAGGGGGCGGCAGCTGGCTTTGGCATGCTTTCCCTCCCTTCGTCCGCTCTTCGCGCGGAAGGCGCCCCCAGCGCCGGATTATTGAAGATAGCGTGCGTCGGCGCCCACCCAGGCGACCCGGAGGCGGGCCCGGGCGGCACGCTGGCCAAGTTTGCCGCGGCCGGGCATTCGGTCTCAAATATCTACTTCACGCGAGGAGAGGCCGGCGTCCCGGGGAAGTCGCACGACGAGGCGGCGGCAATCCGGACGGGCGAGGCCATCGCCGCGTGCAAGATACTTGGTGCGAAGCCTGTCTTCGCCGGCCAAATCGACGGCTCCTCCGTCGTCAGCAATGAGTGGGTGCTCAGGATGGAGCAGCTGATGGCCGATGAGAAACCCGACCTGGTGTTCGCCCATTGGCCGATCGATTCGCACAAGGATCACCAGTGCGCGAGCGTGCTCACCCTCCAGGTATGGATGCGGGCAAACGTGAAATTTGAACTCTATTTCTTCGAGGTCGGCACCGGAGTCGAGACGATGACGTTCCACCCCACCGACTATGTCGACATCACCGGCGTCCAGGAATTGAAGCGCAGGGCCGTATTCTGCCACGCGAGCCAGAATCCCCCGGAGATTTACGGCCTCGGGGTCCCGGGGAACCAAGCGATCATGGAGGAGTACCGCGGCATGCAGGTGGGCGTCAAGGCAGCGGAAGCCTTCGTTAAGATGGTGGGCCACGGGCGGGGAAACACCATGGCAGGCCTGTGACGATTCGTTGCGAAATCCGCGGTTACCCCGCCACGGGATCACAAGCGCACCTGAGAGCCTCGCGATCCTCGAACGGCCAAAGCTGCCCCCGGGGGCCCAGTGCAGGTTGCGATCGGCGCAGTCAAATGGCATTTCCAAGTCCTCGGGCATGACCACGTTCGGACCCTAGTCGTACTGGAAGGGCAGATTTCCGGACGCTAGCGGTGCGTCTAGCGGGGCATATCCGAGGAGCCGATGGCCGTCTTTCCGAGGTGGGCATTGACCGGCCCAGTGGCCACGGCGGCAAGGAACTCCCCGCGGGGATCTGCCCTGATCAAGGGCGACGCTTCGCGCGGCGGAATCTGAAGACAAAGGCTCCGCTGATTTTTGGCTGAGTCCGGGCGCCCCGGTCCGGATTCCTAGAGCAACGGCCCGTTTGCCTGCGAAACTTGACTCAGCAATCCGGCCGCGAAAGGGGGCTCCGCCAGACCCGGGTACGTTCCCGAGACTCAGATCCTCGGGGGCTTGGGAAGATCCGATCTTGCCAGAAAAGCCTTTACGGCGGAAGCATCGGCGGGCAGTTCGGGCCCCCCATCAAAGGCAATCTTCCAGGCGCCGTTGGTATCTCGCTTCCAAACCGTGAGGTAGATTCCGGTGTCCACGGCCGCCTTGCCGTCCTTCCCGTGGGTCGTGAGATCATAACGTCCCCAGGTATAACCAAGCGTGCCGTCCTGTGAGACGTCGACCCTGGAGGGGGTCCACACCAGCTGAAACGAGGGATCCGGTCCAGGCTTGTGGGGCCCAACGGCCTTCGCGCGAGCCGCCTTCACCTGAGAATCATATTCTTCGCGGGTCAGGCTCAGGCGGTAGGGGATGAAGCACTCATCTGCCATGTTCCCCAGGAACGCGTCATCGAGCCCGATGCTGGCAACCTGAGCGCAGAATGCGCGCTCGGCCTGGGCGAGCTCTGCACAGTACGTCTCGTGATCGGCCCCGCGTGCGCAGGGGATGGCCGCCAACAGGAGAGTCAGGATCGGGATGGATTTCATGGTGCTTTTTCCTTCGCGCAGCGTTGCATTTCGCCTGCCCCGGGCAAGGCCGGAGGGATGGAAGCCGGTGCTCTGGAACAACTCAAGGCCTATTGGCCCCCTGGGGTCTCGACTGCTTCCGCGCCATTGCCCGGTGGGCGAGGGATGCCCACAGAGCGCTCACTGATCGTAAAAATGGTGCGGGACTCAAAACTC
>CAZGOX010000348.1:0-2824 GCA_964527955.1 uncultured Opitutaceae bacterium
GAAGCAGTCGCCCATGATCGCGTACTATGCCGCCGCCGTCGGGGTCATGTTCCTGCTGTTTTCCGCGAGCGCGGCCGGCGGCACCCTCCTTGACGAGGCCGAGAGCGGGGCGCTCGACCGGGTCCTGAGCTCGCGCGTGAGCATGACGACGCTCCTGCTCGGCAAGCTGATCTACTCCGCGCTGCAGTTGATGACCCAGCTGACGATCATGTTCCTGTGGGCCGCGGCGGTGTTCCACCTCGACCTGTTCCATCACCTGGGAGGGTTTTTTGCGATGACCGTCGCGACCTCGCTGTCCGTGGCGGCATTCGGGATGCTGCTCGCGAGCATTTCCCACACGCGCGCCCAGCAGGCCGCGACCGGCACGCTGCTGATCCTGACCATGTCGGCCGTCGGCGGCAGCATGTTCCCCAAGTTCCTGATGCCGCCCCTGATGTTGAAGTTCGGCCTCCTGACCTTCAATTCCTGGGCAATCGAGGGCTACACGAAGGTATTCTGGCGCGACGAGCCCGTGGCCCACCTGATCCCGCAGATGGCCGCGCTCCTGTTCGGCGGGCTCGTGCTGTTTGTGCTGGCCCGGCGTTTCGCGAAGCGCTGGGAGCATACCTAGGAAAGGTTCGGTGCCAGGCGTCTTGGGGTAG
This sequence comes from uncultured Opitutaceae bacterium, assembly GCA_964527955.1. Classification (GTDB taxonomy): domain Bacteria; phylum Verrucomicrobiota; class Verrucomicrobiia; order Opitutales; family Opitutaceae; genus Palsa-1447. The sequence goes on from CAZGOX010000348.1 coordinate 642, forward strand.
GGACGGGCGGCCCGCCTGTCCGGGCATGCTTTCGGGCCCATTCGCCGACCCGGACGCGCGGGCCGCGCGTCCCTACCTCCGCTTGCCAAGAGGCGGAGTTCCGCTTCGACTGAGGCCCCATGGACGAGAGACTCGACTGGGGCATCATCAGCACGGGCACGATTGCCAAGACCTTTGCGCGCGGGGTCCTTCGCTCGAGGCGGAGCCGCCTCGTAGCGGTCGGGAGCAGGTCCGAAGATAGTGCTGCGGCCTTTGCGGCGGAATTTCCGGGCATCCGGGCGCATGGATCGTACGAAGCGCTGCTGGCGGACCCCGGCGTAAGGGCGGTCTACATCGCGACGCCCCATCCGCAGCACGTCGAATGGGTGGTGAAGGCCGCCGAGGCCGGGAAGCACATCCTGTGCGAGAAGCCGATCGGCATGAACCACGCGGAGGCCATGGTCGCAGCCGAGGCCGCGAGGGCGAACCGGGTGCTGCTCATGGAGGCCTTCATGTACCGGTGCGCCCCGGTCACGGCGAAGATCGTCGAACTTGTGCGCGACAAGGTCTGCGGCGACGTGAGGGTGATCCAGGCGACCTTCAGCTACCGAGCCGGTTTCGACCCGGGGATCAGGCATTACTCCAATGAACTTGGGGGCGGCGGGATCCTCGATGTTGGCTGTTACCCCGTTTCCTTTGCGAGGCTCGTGGCGGGCGCCGCCGACGGCGAGCGTTTTTCCAATCCGACGGAGGTCAAGGGCGTCGCCCACCTGAACGCCGTGACCGGCGTCGACGAGTACGCAGCCGCGGTCCTCAAGTTCGCGAATGGCATAGTGGCCCAGGTCGCGACGGGGGTCGGGGTGAACCAGGACAACTCGGCCCGCATTTATTGCACCGACGGGTGGATCCACATTCCCTGGGGATGGATTCCGGCCCGCGAGGGCGGAACCGAGAAGATTGTCGTCCACCGAGCCGGTGAAAAATCCCGCGAGGTGATCGTCGAGACCGACGAATGGCTCTACGGGATCGAGGCCGACGCCGTCGCGCAGGCGCTTTCCGCCGGGGCCCGGGAGGTTCCGTTCATGACGGTCGGGGACACGCTGGGGAACATGGCCGCCCTGGACGCCTGGCGCCGGTCCGCGGGCTTCGTGTACGAGTCCGAAAAGCCCGGGGCGGTCGGCCGGATGAACCGGGTCAGGCCCAAACCGGACACCTCAACGCCCCCGTTGCCCCGCTCCGCGCTCCCGGGACTTGCCAAGCCCGTCTCCCGGCTGGTCCTCGGCTGCGACAACCAGACTTGGATGCCCCATGCGGCGGCCATGTGGGACGACTGGTTCGACCGCGGAGGAAATGCGTTCGACACGGCCTTCCAATACCTGGACGGGCTGCCCGAGAAGCTGCTTGGCCAATGGATGGCGAGCCGGGGCGTGCGCAAGGAGGCGGTCGTCATCTGCAAGGGCGCCCATACGCCGTTCTGCACGCCGGAATGGCTCTCGGCCCAGCTCCTGGAGAGCCTGGAGCGGCTCCAGACGGACCAGGCCGACATCTACATCATGCACCGCGACAACCCCGAGGTGCCGGTCGGGGAGTTTGTCGACGTGCTTGACGGGCACTTTCGCGCCGGGAGGTTCCGGGTGTCCGGGGCCTCGAATTGGAGCATCGAGCGTTTTGAGGCGGCGACCGCCTACGCCCGCAGGGAGGGGCGCCACGGATTTGGGCTGCTCAACTGCAATTTCAGCCTCGCCAGGATGGTGGAGCCGCCGTGGCCCGGTTGCATCGGCGCTAGCGATACGGTGTCGCGGCAGTGGCTCAAGGATCACCGGGTGCCCTTCTTCGCCTGGTCAAGCCAGGCGCGGGGGTTCTTCACCGACAGGGCCGGCCCTGACAAGCGCTCCGACCCGGAGCTTGTCCGCTGCTGGTACTCCGAGGACAACTTCGAGCGGCGCGCCCGCGCCGTGACACTTGCGATCGAGCTGGGCGTCCAGCCGATCAACATCGCGCTGGCCTATGTCCTCTGCCAGCCGTTCCCAACCTGGGCCCTGGTCGGACCGAGGGAGATTTCCGAGACTGTCTCCACCCTCGGCGGTGCATCCCTCAAGCTCACGCCCCAGCAGCTCGCCTGGCTGAATCTTGAAGACTGAAGGGCGTAGTAGGTCAGCGAGCTTGCTCGCGCCTTCCCGGAGCGCGAGCAAGCTCGCTGACCT
>CAZGOX010000349.1:0-2823 GCA_964527955.1 uncultured Opitutaceae bacterium
TTTCGACGTTGGTCAATGACTCTTCGGGCCAACTGTCGCTCAATCTGATGGACAACGCCGAGGGCGAGGCGGTGGACGCGAACGGCAACGTGTACTTTGTCAACTTCGGATCGGGCACCATCGACGTGGCCGCGCCGAACGGCTCGGTGACATTCCTTGCTGGAAACGGGAATTTCGTGAACTCGGGCGATGCGGTGACAAATGGGACGGGCGCTGCCGCCGGCTTCGGAGCCTCAGGCCAGTTGAACGGCGGCATTGCAGTTGATTCCAGCGGGAATGTTTACGTGGCCGATGATTGGTTCAACACGATCCGCAAGATCACCCCGGGCGGCGTGGTGACGACCTTGGCCGGTTCGGGCATTGCCGGCACGCCTGGCGCCGGCAGCGTCGACGCCGCGGGCACCAACGCGCGATTCAACAGGCCGACCGGTGTGGCGGTGGATGGCTCGGGGAACGTGTATGTCGCTGACAGCGGCAACAACACGATCCGCAAGGTCACTTCGGCCGGTGTCGTCACGACACTGGCGGGTACGTCTGGAGTGGCCGGCTATCTGGACGGGAGCGCCCTGTCGGCGAAATTCAATATCAGCCAGGGCAACAACATCATGGGCATCGCCGTGGACCAGGCGGGCTCGAACATTTACCTGGTGGACGCTGGGAATGCAGCAATTCGCCGCCTTTCGAATGGCCAGGTGACCACGCTTGCCGGAGGTTTCCAGACGGGAACTGCGGATGGCACGGGATCGGCGGCTCAGTTCAGCGAGAATATCCAGGGGATCGCGGTGGACATCTTTGGCGACGTCTATGTCGCGGACGCGAATTCAGGCACGATCCGAAAGGGTGTACCCGCCACCGCGATCCTGCCGGTCATCACCGTGCAGCCGCAGGGCGCGACCATGAACTCCAGCGGCAACGCGCAGTTCTCGGTGACGACCACCTCCTCGGGGCCGGTGGCCTACCAGTGGCAATACCAGGCAGCCGGGTCGACGGTTTGGATCAACGTCGTCAACGGGGGAACTTTCTCCGGTTCGACGACATCGACGCTTTCTGTCAATGGAAACGGGATTGGCACCGTGAACAGCTATGACGGAAGCGTGTTCCGATGCGTGGTCACCAATGCGGCCGGTTTCATCACGAGCAATGCGGCGCCGCTCACCGTCAATTTCCTCGACGGGATTCTCCTGCAGTCGCCCAACCAGACGGTGTATGCGGGGCAGGGCGTGAGCTTCTCCGCGGGAGACAGCGGGGATCCGGCGCCAACCTACCAGTGGCAGGAACTGTTGCCGGGACAGGGAAGCAACTGGACGAACGTGGTGAACGGCAACGGCTTCTCCGGCGCGACAACGCCGACCCTCGACATCAGCTCGACGGTGACGTCGATGTCGGGCGACCAGTTCAAGCTGGTGACGACAAACACCACCGGGAATGCCACGAGCAATCCGGCCACCCTGACGGTCAACCCGGTGCCGGCCAATAACGTGTTGGCGTACAGCTTCGCGACGCTGGCGGGCCGTGCCGGGAGCGGCAGCGCTGACAGCCCGAATGGCCCGGGCACCCTCGCGCAATTCTTCGCCCCCCGCGGCGTGGCGGTGGACCTCCTGGGCAACGCCTACGTGGCCGACACGGCCAACCACACGGTCCGCAAGATCACCCCCGCCGGTGTGGTGACGACCTTGGCGGGAAGCCCGGACATCTCCGGCAACACGGACGGGCAGGGTTCCTCGGCGCGCTTCAACAACCCATGGAACGTGGCCGTCGACTTTGCCGGGAACGTCTATGTGGCCGACTCCGGAAACCATGTGATCCGGATGGTATCGTCGACCGGCTTTGTGACCACGATGGCCGGCGGTTTCATCGGCGCCGCGGATGGTCTTGGCTCCGCCGCGCAATTCAACACACCCCGGGGCGTGGCCGTGGACCTCTGGGGCAACGTCTACATTGCGGACAGCGGCAACAATGCGATCCGGAAGATGACCCCGGGGGGCCAGGTGTCCACCCTGGCTGGCGGCAGCGCCGGCAGCACGGATGGCACGGGAACCAACGCAAAGTTCTCGAACCCCTCCGCCCTTGCGGTCGACAGCCAGGGCAATGTGTATGTGGCCGATACGAACAACAACACGATCCGGCTTGTGACGCCTTCCGGCGCAGTGTCCACCCTGGCCGGTGCCGCGGGCAGCTCCGGGGGTCTGGACGGTATGGGCACCGCGGCGCGGTTCAACCTGCCGAGCGGCATCGGCGTTGACAGTTCGGGCAATCTTTTCGTGGCGGACTCCAACGACGACAAGATCCGGGAAATTTCTCCCTCGGGCAACGTGACGACCATCGCCGGGACCCCCGGAAGCTCGGTTGAGTCCGACGGGGTTGGCGCCAGCGCCGCGTTCTTGACTCCAGTTGGCGTGGCGGTCGATGGCTCGGGCCGCATTTTCGTTTCCGATTCGATCGGCAACACGATACGTGTCGGGGTCCTGACGGCCCTGGGTCTGCCGACGATATCAACCCAGCCGATGAATTCCTCGACCACGGCCGGGGGAGCCGCCGCATTCACGGTGGTCACGACCGGATCCGGTCCGTTCACATACCAGTGGCAAGTCCAGATTTCGGGAAGCCCCGGTTGGGTCAATCTCACGGACCAGGGGCAGTTCAGCGGCACGGCAACCGCCACGCTTGTGGTTCAGGAGGCGACAAGCGGCGTGAACGGGGACCAGTTCCAGTGCATCGTGACGGGCGCGGCTGGATCGGTGACCACGAACCCGGTGACCCTGACTGTTACCCAGGGAGTGCAGGCCACCAACGACTTGGCAAACATGGCGACGAGGCTGACGG
>CAZGOX010000350.1:0-2808 GCA_964527955.1 uncultured Opitutaceae bacterium
GTCGTGGTCTCCCAGGCCATGAGGTTCACGGCCAGCTCGTAGGCGAACTTGCGCAACTCCTCCCGTGACTTGGCGAGATCGTCGAAGGCCTTGAAGCTGTCGATGGCGACGATGCCAGGCTTGACTTGCTTCACCTTCTCCATGATCAGCCTCGAGGTCTCCTCGAGCCCTTTCGTTCGCAGCAGCACGCCGAGGTCCACGAACTGAACCTCGGCGTCCAGCCGATTGGCGTCGAAGAAGCTGAACGGCTTGAGGTAACGCAGGGTCTTCGCGGTGGGTTCCGACAGCGTGCTGAAGTAGAGGGCGGGGTGCTCCGCGGAGGCGTTGTGAAAGCAGATCTGTTGCGTGAGAATTGTCTTGCCCGAGCCCGGCGGACCCGCGATCAACGTGACCGACCCCTTCGGCAACCCGTTCCCGAAGAGCGCATCCAGATTCCGCACCCCCGTCTCGATGCGCGTCTCGTCCTTCTTCGTCGTCATCGCTTTGCGTCCTCGCCGTTCTTCAACCTTGGATCTCCGTGCTCTGCTGATGAATCGTCCTGATCAGGACCGCCGTCCTCGCGCGCGACCTGGGAGAGCGCCGCGTGCAGCAAGGGGGTCAGAACCTCGGCGGTCAGGTTGCCCAGCACCGTGAGGAACTCCACCATGACGAATCGAATCGCCTCGCCTACCTGTTCCGCGGGGACCCCCTCGATCTTCTGGCGCAGGACCTGGCACCGCAGCCCGCCCGCCTCGGCCTTGAGGACCGACATCATCGGGTATTTCTCGGTCGCGTAGTGCAGCACCCGATCGAGGATCGCCACCAGGGTGACGTCGCCGAGCGTCCGGTGGGCGCGCCGCCACAGCACGCCGAACCCCTCCTCGAAGATCTGCACCAACTGTTCGGGCGATGCGCCCGCCGCGGCGCGCACCAGCCACGCATCGACGCCCACCCGGTGATCAGCACCCGCCATGAGGCTACTGGCGTCCCCAGGCCCGGGTACCCAAGGGCCCATCCAGCCTGCGGGCACCCGCGGCCGACAGTCCAATCTCAAGCATGCGAAGAATCACGTCCCTGCCTCCGAATCCCCAAGGCGCCCTCACTGGCCCGCTCGCGGCGGGTAACCAGAATACTTCGTATCGTATATACGCCCACTCGGCAGAAGGAGGTACGAAATCGTAACGACCTGACGCATTCGTGATGATTCGACCCCAAGAACCGGGGGGGCCGGGCCTTGACGCGCGGACAAACGACATTAGGTTCCGGGTCTTAGCCGAAAATCTAGTAGCTAGTTTCCGTGGACCCTCGGGGGAAGTGGTCGACATTGCGGGAGAGAGTGGAGAGTTCATGAACATCGATCTTGGGATAGCAAACAAGCGTCCCGGCCGTCTCGTCATCCCGCTGAAGGGGGCCTCTCCGTTACCCGTCGCGCACAAAGGCCACATTCTCCTCGTCGAGGATGAGGAGGTCCTTCGCGACTCGTTGGGGCCCTTCCTGGAGAGTCAGGGCTACCAGATGTCCCTCGCCGATAACGGGCGCACGGCCCTGCAGCTGCTCGACGGCGACAAGCTTCCCGATCTAATCCTCCTCGATCTGGCCATGCCCGTCATGGATGGTTGGGAGTTCCGGCTGCGCCAGAAGGATGATCCCCGGTTGGGTGTCATCCCCGTGGTGGCGCTCTCCGCCGATACGAGCGCCCAGGCGGCGGCCATCTCGTCCCAAGCTTATCTGCGGAAGCCGGTGCACGCCAACGAGATCGTCGACACGATCGAACGCGTCCTCTTGGAAGCGCGAAGGCGAGAGCTCGGGCGGGCGAGCGAGACGGAACGGCTCGCCGCCTTGGGCCGGATGGCGGCGGGCGTGGGGCACGAGATCAACAATCCGCTGGCTTTCGTGCTCATGAACCTGAGCACGTCGATCGAGACGCTCGGAACTACGGTTCACGACCTGAAGGCCGCTCCGGCGCAACCCGGCTCCGTCGATGTGAGAAAGATCGCGGCGACCCTGAGCGAGGTGGCCGATATGCTCGAGGACTCCCGCGTGGGCGCGGACCGGATTCGTAAAACGATCGACCGGTTTCGGGGCCTATCACGAGAGGGCGAGCCGCGTCGAGGGCCGGTCGATATCAACGAGCTCGTCGACCAATCCGTGTCGATCGTATGGAATCAGCTTCGCCACCGGGCGGTCGTGGTCCGGCACCTGGGTCCGGTCCCGCGGGTTTGGGGCGATGAGACGCTGCTGGGACAGATGCTTCTCAATCTGTTGGTCAATGCGGCCCAGGCCATCCCCGAGGGCGATGCGGACCACAATGAGATAGAGATCGTCTCGCGGGAGGCGGCGGGACCGGCCGGTGCGGAGGTGGTGATCGAGGTCCGCGATTCTGGCGTGGGAATCGCGCCCGACCTGCTCTCGCACGTGTTCGAACCCTTCTTCACGACGAAACCCGTGGGAGAGGGCACTGGCCTGGGGCTATCGCTCGGCCGGCAGGCCGTCATCGATCACGGGGGTCGAATGACCGTGGAGAGCGCGCTCGACAAAGGAACGGTCTTTCGGGTTTTCCTTCCGGTGGGCGCGCCGGTCGAGGGGCTGTCGGCGCTCCCCAACCCCGGTTCCGGTGTCGCCGGGACCAATCCCGCGGCACGAGGACGCGTGCTCGTGATCGATGACGAGCCGGCGATCGGTACCATCATCGAAAGGGCCCTGAAGAAAGATCACGATGTGCTGGTCTTTTACCGCGCGTCGGAGGCCATCAAGCGGATCGAGCGTGGCGAAACCTTCGATCTGGTGCTCTGTGACGTCGTGATGCCCGACATGAACGGTTCCGAGTTC
>CAZGOX010000351.1:0-2807 GCA_964527955.1 uncultured Opitutaceae bacterium
GGATCGCAGCGGTGCGGCCGCCGTTGTCGCTGCCGCAGAACAGCCAGTTCTTGCGGCCGACGGCGATACGCCGCAGCGCGTTCTCCGACACGTTGTTGTGTGTGCCTTGCTAAGGCACGTTGGATCCTCGGGTGCAAATCCCGACCGGCGACACTCGTCCCAGCCGGAAGCACTTGGGGCGGCTCAAGAGGTGACGAATGGGCTGAAACACTCCAAGAGAACGGCTCCTGTAAAGGGAGTCAGCAGGCCGTGCGGGCCGCAACGCGAAGTGAACACCGAGCAGGCCCCGAAACTCCGTTGTGGAAGCCGACCCGCCATAATAACGGGGAAGGTCGCCGCCGCAGGGCAAGAGACGAGAGGCGCCCCCTGCGGTTCCACCGGGGTAGTGGTGGCGGCACGCACGGGAGAGATCTGACGTGGAACAAGGGAAGTCTGCCCTGGTGCTTGTCCAGGCAACGACGAACCCGTGAGGGCCAGCGTCGGCCAAGGCAGATGGCGGATGGGCTCGTAGTACCGATGAAGCCTCGTAATGGAGGCAGAGGGAAGGAGCCCTGATTCAGAACGAACGCACGAAGCGGCAAGAGCGACGGAGATTGACCTTTGGGTCTACCAACTCCAGGAAGCACGGTTCAGAAGCTGCAGAAGGCGTTGCAGGCGAAAGCCAAAGCCGAGTCCGGCTATCGCTTCTACAGCCTGTGGGACAAGGTCTGTCGCATGGACGTACTGGCCGAGGCATACCGGTGTTGCCGGAATAACCACGGAGCACCGGGCACGGACCGGACGACGTTCGAGCAGATCGAGGCCGCAGGAGTGGGGACGTGGCTGGCTCATCTTCGGGAGGAGTTGTGGCACAAGACGTATCAGCCCCAACCCCTCCTGCGCATATGGATTCCCAAGGCAAACGGCGGGCAACGCCCGCTGGGCATCCCAACCATCCGAGATCGGGTGGCGCAGATGGCGATGCTGCTGGTGATCGGTCCGATCTTCGAGGCCGACCTATGTCCGGAGCAGTATGGATTCCGGGCCGGCGTAGATGCCAAGATGGCGATTCGACGGGTGTACTTCCACGTGACCCAGCGAGGGTTGAGCGAAGTAGTTGACGGCGATTTGAGCGACTACTTCAACACGATCCCGCACGGTCCGTTGATGCGGTGTCTGAGCCGAAGGATTGCCGACGGTCAGGTCTTGTCGGTGATCAGAGAATGGCTGAGGATGCCGGTGGTGGAGCAGGGCGAAGGAGGCGAGCGTCGTTCGACGCAGGCGGCGGACACGCGCCGCGGGTCCCCGCAAGGTTCGCCTATATCCCCGTTGTTCTCCAACCTCTACTTCCGCCGATTCGTGCTGGCGTGGAAGCAGTTTGGGATCGAGCAGCGACTTCAGGCGAAGGTCGTCAACTACGCGGACGATCTGGTCATCTGTTGCAGGCCAGGCAACGGCCCTCGTGCGATGGCCGAGTTCCGCAACCTGATGACCCGGCTGGGGCTGACCGTGAACGAACGCAAGACACGACTGGCGAGCTTGCCTGAGGAACACTTCGACTTCCTGGGCTACACCATCGGGCGATTCTACGGCCGGGACGGAAAGGCGTACCTGGGCACGCGGCCATCGAAGAAGGCGGTGCACAAGCTGCTGAGGAGAATCCGCGAGGAAACGTCGAGCCGATGGAACTGGCAGCAGCCGGCCGCCAGGATCGAGGAGATCAACCCGGTCCTCAGGGGCTGGTGCGAGTACTTCAACCAGGGTCCGGTGGGCAAGGCCTACCGGGTTGTCCGCCGGTACACGGAACGGCGATTCCGCAGGTGGTTGATGCGGCGGCAGCAGAAACGGGGCACGGGTTACAGGCAGTACCCGGACCGTTACCTGTATCAGGTGGTCGGGCTTTTCAAGCCGCCTGAAAGCCGCATCGAACGGCTGAACGCGAAGGCATGAGGTTCTGGATGAGAGCCGGATGCGGTAATTCTGCACGTCCGGTTCGAGGAGCGGGAACAGGAGACGGAGTCACGAGAGGACATGAGACACCGGCGAAGTCGCGAAAGCGGCCGGAAACGGCACCTTCATCCTCTCTACGGCCACCGCGCCTGTTCCCGACTCTACCGATGTTCAGATCGCCGTCGAGCAGGTAGACGCACAGGGCTGCCCATTGGTTGAGAGCGTAAGTGGTCGCCTCGCCCATCGGGCTCTTGGGCAGCACCCGCCCGCCGTTGACGACTTGGAGGCCCAGCAGCCATTGCCGCAGATCAACCAGGATTGGCGCGGAGCGTTCCTGGCGGAGGGCGGCACGCTCGCCCGACGGCAGATTGTCGGCATCACGCTCCACGTCGTAGAGCCGCTTGATGTACGCCAGGGCCTGCGCGCTGTTGCGGTGGTCGGTCTTCTGCGCCTCGTGGAACTTCCGGCGCGCATGAGCCCAGCAGGCGACCTCCACGACGCTGCCCCCGGCCTCGCCCGCATAGATGCCGTCGTAGCCGCCGAAGGCGTCGGCCTGCAAGTAGCTCAGGGCGTCTGCGCCCCAGTCTTTGAGGAAGTTCATCGGCCCGTCGCGCTTCCGGTTGGGGGTGTAGTCGAACACAACCTGCGGATGGGCGTCGTCGCCGAGGTAGACCCAGAACCTCCCCTCGCGCGTCTTGCCCAGCTTGGGGTCCTGCACGTCCACCGGCGTGTCGTCGGTGTGAATCACCTTCGACGCCAGCACATCCTTGACCATCAGCTCGTACAGCGGCCGCAGGGCATCGGCCGACTGCCGCATCCAGTCGCACATGGTCGAGCGGGCGATATCGATGTCGTGCCGCTCGAAGATCCGCTCCAGG
>CAZGOX010000352.1:0-2803 GCA_964527955.1 uncultured Opitutaceae bacterium
GCGCCCGGCCCCCCCCGCCCACCCCCCCCCCCCCCCCCCGCCCCCTCGGGCCCCCCCCCGGCCCCGCCGGCGCCCGCCCCCCCGCTACCACGCTTTACACCCCGGCGTACACCACGCTGAGTGCTGCCTGCGTGATCTTCCTGTACCTCTCGTACGTCATGCCCGCAGCCGCCGGATTCTTCCGGATCGGCAGGAGCTGGACAAGGATGGGGCCCTTCGCCCTGAAGGCGGGCACCTTCAAATTTCTCACCGTCGTCTCGGTGCTTTTTGTCGCGGTGCTGCTGTGGATCGGGGTCCAGCCCCCGAACGACCCGGCGATCTATGCCTTGGTCGGGAGCGTGGTGCTCCTGCCTGCTGCGTGGTGGATCGGCGTCCGCAAGGCCTTCAAGGGCCCACCCGTCGTCTCGCTCGCCGCCGACGGAGCCGCAAAGCCGCCGGAGGCATCCCCGGCGTTCCTCCCGCAGGGGACCTGACGCCCGTGGCCGGCTGGTCCTGCACCATCGAGGGGTCGGCCCATGGGTTCCATTCGCTGCGGGAGCTGATGGCGAAGGCGTCGCCGGGCAGGTCCGGCGACGAACTGGCGGGAATCGCCGCCCGCAGCGACGAGGAACGCGTGGCCGCCCAGGTCTGCCTGGCCGACGTCGGGCTCCGCCAGTTCCTTGAGGATCCCCTGGTGCCCTACGAGCAGGACGAGGTCACCAGGCTGATCCTGGACAGCCACGACCCGGCGGCCTTTTCCACGGTCGCCGGATTCAGCGTCGGGGAATTCCGGGACTGGCTCCTACGATACGAAACGGACGGAAGTGCGCTGGCCGGCGTGGCCCCGGGATTGACCCCCGAGATGGTGGCCGCCGTTTCCAAGATCATGGCGAACCAGGACCTGATCCTGGTCGCCTCCAAGCGGCGCGTCGTGACGTCGTTCCGAAACACGCTGGGGCTCCGAGGGCGGCTTTCCATCCGCCTCCAGCCCAATCACCCGACCGACAGCCCCAAGGGGATTGCCGCCTCGATCCTGGACGGCCTGCTCTACGGTTGCGGGGACGCCGTGATCGGGATCAATCCGGCGACCGACAGCGTCTCCTCCACGGAAGCCCTCCTCCGGCTGATGGACGAGCTGATCGTCCGCTATGGGATTCCAACCCAGTCCTGCGTCCTCGCCCACGTGACCACGCAGATCGAGGCGATCAAGAGGGGGGCCCCGGTCGACCTCGTGTTCCAGTCGATTGCCGGCACCGAGGCGGCCAACCGGAGCTTCGGCGTCAGCCTCCCGCTCCTCCGGGAGGCCCGAGACGCGGCGCTGTCCCTGAAGCGGGGCACCGTCGGCGACAACGTGATGTACTTTGAGACCGGCCAGGGCTCTGCCCTGTCGGCCGGGGCCCATCATGGGGTCGACCAGCAGACCCTGGAGGCCCGCGCCTACGCGGTCGCCCGCGCATTTTCCCCGCTGCTGGTCAACACGGTTGTCGGGTTCATCGGCCCGGAGTACCTGAAGGACGGAAAACAGATCATCCGGGCCGGCCTCGAGGACCACTTCTGCGGAAAGATGCTCGGCCTGCCGATGGGGGTCGACGCGTGCTACACCAACCATGCCGAGGCGGACCAGGACGACATGGATTCCCTGCTGACGCTGCTCGGCGTCGCGGGGTGCAACTACATCATGGGAGTGCCCGGCGCCGACGACATCATGCTCGGGTACCAATCGAGCTCATTCCACGACAGCCACTACCTCCGGCAGGTGCTCGGCCTCCGGCCTGCCCCGGAATTCGAGGCATGGCTCGAGCGCATGGGGATTGCAGCCGCCGGCGGTAGGCTCCTGCAGGCGGATCGCCGCAACACCCTTCTCACCGATGGCCTCGACTGACCTCCTTCCGGGCGGCAAGCAAGGCCCGGACCCCTGGGCGCACCTTGCCCGGCACACCCGCGCGCGGATTGCGCTGGGCAGGGCCGGGGGAAGCGCCCGGACGGCTTCGCTCCTCGACTTCCGGCTTTCACACGCCCGTGCCCGCGATGCGGTTCACGCGGCCTTCGACGCGGAAGGCGTGCGGCTGCGCTTGGAGGAATCTGGCATCGGCTCGGAGGTCCTGGCCACCGCGGTGGCCGACCGGGAGCAATACCTCGTCAGGCCGGACCTGGGCAGGATCTTGTCCGCGGAGTCGCGGGCTTCGCTGAAGGCCCATGCGAAGGCTTGGGGAAGGCCCGACCTGGTGATCATTGTATCCGACGGCCTTTCCGCCACAGCCGCTCATCGCCAGGTCCAGCCCCTGCTGCAGGTTCTGGTTCCCGCCCTGAAGGACGACGGCTGGAATCTCAGTCCCATCCTGGTCGTTCCGTTCGCCCGGGTGAAGCTCCAGGATGAGATCGGTTCGATCCTCGGGGCTCGCCTGTCCCTGATGCTTCTCGGAGAGCGCCCGGGCCTGGGCTCCCCGGACAGCCTCGGGGCGTACTTTACCTGGGAGCCGACGGGCACGAAGTCCGATGCCGACCGCAACTGCGTCTCCAACATCCGACCCGGCGGCCTGTCGCCGGCGCTTGCCGCGAGAAAGCTTGCGTCGCTTCTGGTGACCTCGGCCCGGCTCCGCATCAGCGGCGTATCCCTCAAGGACGAGACCGGGGACGCGGCCATCGATTCGCCCGGGCCTCCACCCATAGCAACCTGACCGGCTTGACACGGGGGGGCGGTTTCTATCCGATGGATGGACTGATCCGTTCATGTCCCGCCTGTCCGCCAGCATCATTTCGATTATTCCTTGCCGTCCCGGGCATGGGGACGCGGCGTGACCTGGCCGAGCCTGGCCGATTCAAC
>CAZGOX010000353.1:0-2779 GCA_964527955.1 uncultured Opitutaceae bacterium
AGCACGTATCAGGGAAATGCGTACGCCGTCAGCGGCCTCGGGGGGGGCTACACCGCGGACACGTCGACGGCGGAGTGGATCGTCGCCCCCGGGGCCTCGACCTCGACCACCCATACCACCGGCTCGACGTACGTCAACCTGGGCGGCAACAACCTTCCCGGCAACGGGACGGGCAGCGGGTCGGGCACCAACCAGGGCGTCTACGTCTACACGCTTGCCTTCACCATCACGGGGACCGGTTCGGCCGGGACCACGGTCACGTCGCCCATGTCGATCGACATGACGATTGCCGCCGACGACGGCTACAACATCTTTGTCAATCCCGAGGGCATCGGGGTCAATCCGACAGGCTCGCCTTTGACGACCTACACGGTCGCTCCGGCGGCGACCGATACGGCGGGCGCGTGGTCGGACACGACACAGGTCGTCCTGAGCAACGGCACCAACGGGACCAACGGCAATTCGATCTTTGCGATCGGAACCAACTATATTTCGGTGATCGTGGACAATACGAACAACCTGGGCTCCTCGAGCTCGTCCTCGGCTTGGGATCAATCCGGGTTTCTCGACTACAACAGCGCAGCCTTCATCGGCACCCAGGAGGTCCTGTCCAACGGCAAGGTGGTTCCCGAGGTGACCCCCTGGCTTCCGCTGGTAGGCGCCGCGGCGCTATGCGGTGTGTTTTACCTGAGGCGATTGTTCTGTGCCTGAGATCCTGCCACCCCACTCCCAGCGGCTCCCGGACGACGCCATGGACATGGACGAGAATCCAAAAAGGTTTCCCAGGATTTCCGCGGCGCTTGGCGCCTTTCGGCGATGGTACTCCCAGGACGTCCGCGACATGTACTGGAACGAGTTGGACGTCTTGGAACAGAAGCCAAAGCTCAGGCTCCGCCTGTATGTGGGCGTTCCCCTGGCCATCCTGGCGATCGCATCCGGGCTCTGGGGCCATTGGGAGTGGTCGAGGTACCATGCCATCCGGGTTGGGCGCCAGTGGCTCGAGGCCGGGCGCCTGGACCGCGCGGAGATCGCCGCCAAGGGCGCGCTGCGCGCGGCGCCGAAAGTCCCCGAAGCCTGGCAGTTTGCCGCGGCCGTGGCCTGGCAGCGGGGCGCGAAGGGCCTGGCCGTTGCCGACCTTGGGAATGCCGCAACGCTGAGCCACTACAGTCCCGATGCCGTCCTTGGCTGGGCCGAGGCGGCGCTTCTTGCCGGCGACGTCGACGGGGCTGGGAAGGCCCTCTCGTTCCTGACGGCGGCCGAGCAGGCCTCGTCGTCAAGGGCGGCGCGGGCCAGGGGCGATCTGCTGAGGCGCCAGGGATCCTTCTCCCAGGCGGCCGGCCAGTTCCAGGCTGCGCTGGATCTTGACCGCCGAGCCTCCGCCCCGTCACTCGGGATCGACGAGGTCCCCTTGGGGGTTGCGCTGCTTTCGACGGGCAACGAATCGGACCATGCGCGCGGGGTCGGGCTGCTCACCCAATGGTCGGGCGACCGCCTGTGGGGGGCGCAGGCCCTGAGGGAACTTCTGGCCGATGCGATCCGCCGCGACGACCAGCCCGCCGCGTCCCGCTGGGCTGTGGCGCTCAGCATCAATCCCCATTTCACGCTGGGGGACATATTCGCGTGCCTCAGGGGAACCGCCGCCTCGGATCCGAAATCGTTTCAGGCCCTGCTTGTCTCGCTTGAGAGGGCGAGCGGAAACAACCCGTCGCGCGTGGCCGAGGTCATGGGAAGCTTGAACCGTCTCGGCAGGACCGCGGAGACGCTCGCATGGGCCAAGTCCATCCCGAGCGCGGTTACCCAGCGGCCGCCGATGGCCACCGAGGTCGCGGAGGCCCTGCGGCTCTCGGGCCAATGGCGGGACCTGGCCCAGTTCGCGAACCGCTGCGAATGGGGATATAACCTCGAGTTCATCGGCTGGCTGTACGACTTGGTGGCCGAAAGGCACCTGGGCGAACCGGGCGCGGCCCTGGCCAAGTGGAAGACGATCCAGGCGTCATCGATGTCGAATCCGGGCCAGGCCATGGTCGCCGCCGACCTGCTCTACGGCTGGTCGGACAGCGAGGACGCAATCGCCCTCTTATGGGCCGCAACGAAAACCCCGAGGCTCGCGATGCCGGCGCTCGGCACGCTGGCGCGGATCTACCAGAAAGAAGGGGATGCCCAGGGGCAGTATCGGGTGTTCACCCGGATGTCGGCCCTCCGGCCGGAGGACAGGGACATCGGAAACAATTTCGCGTACTTTGCCGTTGTGAACGGCCAGCCCGGCAGGATCGAGGCGGTGAGAATTGCCCGCGCGAACTTTGAAGCCAGCCCCGACAATATCGCCTACCGCTCGACGTGGGCCCTCGTCCTTTGCGGCCTCTCAAGGCCGGCGGAAGCCATGCAGGTTCTGGAACCCGTCGCGGCCGGCTGGAAGGATTCGCGGACGATTTCGTGGGCCTATGTCGTTGCCCTGGCCGATGTGGGTCGCAAAGCCGAGGCACGGACGATTCTGCGCTCGAGCCCGATCAATCCCGCGCAGCTCAGCGCAGGGGAGATCGCCTGGATGCAGTCTGTCCTGTTGTAGGGTGCCGGGAGGGTCGGGAAAGACCCCATGGGGCCGGTCCGGGAATTAGGGTACCTTCCGCGACATGAACCTGTACCGAACCATGAAAACATCCCCCCTGTTCCGGAATCCCGCCCTGCTCCTCACTTCGTTCAGCGCCCTCGCGCTCGGCTGCATTTCCTTCGGCTGTGCATCGACACCCACGAGCGACAGCACCGGGCAGTATGTCGACGA
>CAZGOX010000354.1:0-2777 GCA_964527955.1 uncultured Opitutaceae bacterium
GGCTGCGCATGCGGTCATCCTCCTCGACCTCTTCGGCCGTTCGGACCTCCTCGTTGCGCGCCATCGCCTTGCGCATCTTGCTCAGGGCGAGGTACTCAAGCTGGCGGATCCGCTCCCGCGTCACCTTGAAGCGCTTGCCGACCTCCTCCAGGGTCAATTCCTCGCGGCCGTTGAGGCCGAAGCGCAGGCGAATGATCTCGGCCTCACGCTTGTCCAGGGAATCGACCATGTTGCCGAGGTCTGAAAAGAGGTTCTTCCCCTGCAGGCGGTCGTAGGGGCTCAGGGCATTCTCGTCGCCCACGATTTCGCCGAACGTCGTCGAGTCCCCCTCGTCGCCGATGGGTGCGTCGAGCGACGCGGGCCGAACGCTGACCGACTTCAGGTGAGCGACCTTCGACGTCGGTATCTGGAGCTCCGCGGCCAGCTCCTCGTCGCTGGGCTCGCGACCGAGGCGCTCGGAAAGCATCATCGCGGTCTTGCGCATGCGGGAGATCTTGTCGACCAGGTGCACGGGCAGGCGGATCGTCTTCGACTGGTTTGCGAGCGCCCGCTTGATGGACTGCTTGATCCACCATGCGGCGTAGGTGGAGAGCTTTCCGCCCTTGCGCGGGTCGAAGCGCTCGACCGCCTTGATCAAGCCGATGTTTCCCTCGCTTATGAGGTCGAGAAGCGGAAGACCGAAGTCCTTGTAGTCCATCGCGATCTTCACGACCAGACGGAGGTTGGCCTTGATCATCTGGTCGCGGGCGGCCTTGTCGCCGCGATGGATCCGCTTGGCGAGAATGACTTCCTCCTCAATGGTCAGCAGCGGTGTCTTTGCAATTTCCTGCAGGTAGAGCTGCAGGTTGCTTCTCTCGAGGGGCGCCGGCTCGCTCGGAGCGCGGTCGGGCTTTTCAAGGAAGGACGGCGGCGCGTCGAGAGCGACGGCGGGCAAAAGCCTGTCTCTTTTTGTGATCATGGTGCAACTTTTTCGAAAGGTGGAGTCGATCGATGTTACCATCCCTGCCTGCAACGCCTAGTTAAACCCATCCCCCGACGGATCCCTTCGGCATTGTTGTAACGGTATACGCGCCAAGGTGCCCAAAAGTTTCGAACTTTCGAGCCGGACCCGCAACCATTATGGATTTTAATGGGCGGCCTGCAGCGGTGGAACCAACTGGTTCAGAAGCCGTTAGCCATTTCCGCGGCCTTGAACAGAGCCGAGGCCTTGTTGATGGTCTCCTGATACTCGGCGGCCGGGTCAGAATCCGCGACCACGCCGCCCCCCGCCTGGATGTAGAGGCGCCCGTCCTTCAGGAGAGCGGTCCGGAGGGTGATGCAGGAGTCCAGGTTTCCATCATAGCTGAAGTAGCCCAGGGCGCCCGCGTAGAACCCCCTTTGTACCGATTCCTGGCCCGCGATGATCTGCATTGCGCGTACCTTGGGCGCCCCGCTCACGGTACCTGCGGGGAAGGTCGCCCGCATGAGGTCAAAGGCATCGCACTCGGGCCGGATCCGGCCCTCGACCTGCGAGACGATGTGCATCACGTGGGAGTATCGCTCCACGACCATGAGCTCGGGCGCATGGACGCTCCCAAATGAACAGACCCTTCCGATGTCGTTTCGGGCGAGGTCGACCAGCATGAGGTGCTCGGCCCGCTCCTTCTCATCGGCGAGAAGCTTCCTCTCGAGCTGGAGGTCCTCGGCGACAGTCGCGCCGCGCGGGCAGGTGCCGGCAATCGGACGAATCTCGACAAGCCCGTCCGTCAGCCTCACATGGACCTCGGGCGAAGCCCCGACGAGCGCAAACTCGCCCGCGTCGAGGATGAACATGTACGGGGAGGGATTCACCGAACGCAGCGCGCGGTACAGGTCGAGTGCGCTCCGCTCAAAAGGGCTCGAGAAGCGCTGGGAGGGCACGACCTGGATGATGTCCCCGGCGCGAATGTACTCCTTGACCCGCGTCACCATCGCCTCGTATTCGGCCCGCGTGAAGTTTCCGGGGGGCACGCGCAGCCCGGTCGCGGGCGCAAGGGGGGCGGGGGCGAGCCCGCGGGGTTGGCAAAGGACCGCGTGCAGGCTTTCAATCTCGGCGACTGCCGCATCGTACGCAGCCCCGGCGCCGGCCGGATCGGGCACGTGGGCATTCACGCAAAGGCGCAGCGTCTGCTTCACCCGGTCGAAGATCAGCAGCGTGTCCGAGATCATGAAGTAGACGATCGGGATGTGGAGCTCATCGCGGGGGGCCGCTGGCACGGTCCGCTCCGTCCGGGTGACATACTCGTATCCGAGGTAGCCGACGGCTCCCCCGGTGAAGCGGGGCATGCCCGGCAGCTTCACCGGCCGGTGTCCGGCCAGCTCCTGCTTGACGAGGTCCAGCGGGTCGGCCGGGGTGGGAATGCGCTCCGGGGGCAGGCCCGGGCGGCG
Source organism: uncultured Opitutaceae bacterium (assembly GCA_964527955.1). Classification (GTDB taxonomy): domain Bacteria; phylum Verrucomicrobiota; class Verrucomicrobiia; order Opitutales; family Opitutaceae; genus Palsa-1447. Next base: position 2,407 of record CAZGOX010000354.1, read on the forward strand.
TATCTCGGTCGTCTCCGGCCCGCAGGCAAAGACCTTTCGCGGCCGGCACCCGATGAAGCTGTAGCGGTAGAGGTTCTCGCCGCCCTCGACCGACTCGAGGAGGTACGCGGGGCCGTGGTGCTTGAGCTTTGCATAGGCCGATACGGGCGTCTCGAAGTCGGCCATCAGGTCGGCATACACCGGGATGACGTTTCCCTGCCTGGCGAGTTCCAGGAACGTTTCCCTGCCCGGTTGCGTGTTCATCATGGGAGGGCTGGTTATGTCGGGCGGCGCACCTGTCGGCAAGCCTGTCTCATTCGCAATCCAGGCTCTTCGACCCTCGTAGGTCAGCGAGCTTGCTCGCGCGGTTTGGTGAAAGGCGCGAGCAAGCT
>CAZGOX010000355.1:0-2775 GCA_964527955.1 uncultured Opitutaceae bacterium
CAAGCCCCGCCGTGGCTACGCTCCGCGGAGCCTCGGCGGGCCTTTTGTTTTTGTCGGTCAGCGAGCTTGCTCGCGCTCCGGGAAGGCGAGAGCAAGCTCGCTGACCTACGAGGGTCGAACGGCCTCCTCCCCTTCAGGTAGCCTCCCCCATCAGGAAGCTCCCCCCTTCAGGTAGCCTCCCAATAAACAATCCGGTTGCACTGGTCGCAAATCGGCAGCTCCCCCGGGGGGCCCTTCCCGCGCGCCGCATACTCGACCTCGCTCGAAACCTTCAGGTGGCACCCGCCGCACTTGCCGTCATGGATCGCCACGACCACCGGCATGCCCCGCACCGCCATCCTGTCGTAGGCGCGCAATCCGGGTTCGTCGACCAATGCGCGGGCGGCAACCACCTCCTCCTGCGCGGCCTTGAGTGACGCGGAAAGCACCTCGCCCCGCTCGCGCAAGACGCCGATGCGGGCCTCGTGCCCGGCTATGTTCTGCTTCATCGTGGCCTCCGCCGCCGCAAATCGCTTCTTCGCCTCGTCGATCGAATACATCACCTCCAGCTCCCTGCCCTCCAACTCGCCGATCTGGGTCTGCGTCAATTCGATCTGGTGGCCCAACGCCTGGTACTCGTCGTTCTTTCGCACCGAAAGCTGCTGGGTCTTGTACTTGCCAAGAGTCCCCTCGGCCGAGCCGATCTCGGTCTCGAGCAGTTTCTTGTTCGACTCCAGATTCTTGATTTCAGCCCGCGCGTTCTCGATGGCTCCCTTTTCCGAGGCGATCGAAGCCTCGACCGCCGCGATGTCCAGCGGCACGGCCTTGAGCTGCCTTTCCAATCCCAATCGCTTGGTGTCGCGATCCTGGAGAACAAGCAGCTTTTCAAGGTTCGGGCTGGGCATGCTCCGGCCACTGTGAAGCCCGGAGGTTCAGGGTCAAATGAAACTCCCTCCCGGGCCTGGAATCGGCCCAAATCAGCACCCGATTGACGGGCTGTCTTGCCGCGCCAAAAACTCCGCCAAAAACGGCCGAAAAGGTCATTTGCAACATCCTGAAAGAAAAATAGTTACGGAGGCCCATATTTTGGCCAAATCAGGCCGTAAATTACTTCATTTTTTCGACAAAAAACCCTCGCGTGCCGGAGCGTTTTAGGAAAGATTTCAGGCTTCCTTTTAGACCCCCATCCGATCCTTCATGGCAGACCAAAACGACTCGCAAATCCCCCCCGACAACAAGGCCGCCGCCGAGTCGTACGACGCATCAAAAATCCAAAAATTGGAGGGCCTGGAGGGAGTCCGGAAGCGGCCCGATATGTATATCGGCGACACGCATGAACGGGGGCTCCACCACTGCGTCTTTGAGGTGGTCGACAACTCGGTCGACGAGGCGCTCGCCGGCTTTGCGTCCGCGATCAAGGTCACCATCCACCTGGATGGCTCCTGCTCGGTGGAGGACGACGGACGCGGCATCCCGGTGGACGAGCACCCGGTCTACAAGATTCCCGCCCTGGAACTGGTGCTCACCAACCTGCACGCCGGCGGAAAGTTCGGCAAGGGAGCCTACCAGGTCTCCGGCGGCCTGCACGGCGTCGGCGCCAAGTGTGTGAACGCCGTCTCGGAGTGGTTCGAGGCGGAGGTCCGGCGCAACGGCAAGGTCTACCAGATGCGCTTCGCCCAGGGGAAGACGACCCAGAAGATGACGGTGATCGGGGACACGAAGAAGAACGGCACCAAGATCACCTTCAAGCCCGACCCCGAGATCTTCCTCTCCACCCGCGAATTCCAGTACGAGATCCTAGCCCGCCGCCTGCGCGAGCTCGCCTTCCTGAACCCCGGCATACGGATCGAGCTCGACGACGAGCGCTCGCAGAAGGGCGATGTCTTCTTCTTCAAGGACGGCATCACCGAGTTCGTCAAGTTCCTGAACCAGAACAAGAACGTGCTGCACGACAAGCCGATCACGTTCAGCGACGAGGTGCCCAACGAGGACCCGACCAAGGCCCCCACGGCCGTGGATGTCTCGATCCAGTACAACGACGGGTACAACGACCAGGTCTTCGCCTACGCGAACTCGATTTACAACCTCGAGGGCGGCACGCACCTGTCCGGCTTCCGCACGGCGCTGACGCGCGTCATCAACAATTTCGCGAAGGCAAACAACCTGATCAAGGAGAAGGACCCCGCCATCTCCGGCGACGATGTCCGCGAGGGACTGGTCGCGGTCGTTTCGGTGAAGGTGTCCGAGCCCCGCTTCGAGGGCCAGACCAAGACCAAGCTCTCGAACTCCGAGGTGGACGGCATCGTGCAGAAGATCGTCGGCGAGAAGCTGAAGTTCTTTCTCGAGGCCCATACCGCCATTGCCAAGCGGGTCATCGACAAGACCCTGATGGCGGCGAGGGCCCGCGAGGCGGCGCGCAAGGCGCGCGAGACGATCCGCAAGGGCGCGCTTTCCGGGGGCGGCCTGCCGGGAAAACTCGCCGACTGCTCCGAGCGCGACCCCGCGCTCACGGAACTCTACATCGTGGAGGGCGACTCGGCAGGCGGGTCGGCCAAGCAGGGCCGCGACCGCCGGTACCAGGCGATCCTCCCCCTCCGCGGCAAGCTCATCAACAGCGAGAAGGCGCAGATCGACAAGGTCCTCAACAACGAGGAAATCCGCACCCTCATCACGGCGATCGGAACGGGCATCGGCACGACCGAGAACGAGGCCGACGAGTCGGCGTTCAACATCGAGCGGGCGCGCTACCACAAGGTCATCATCATGACCGACGCCGACGTCGACGGCTCCCACATC
>CAZGOX010000356.1:0-2767 GCA_964527955.1 uncultured Opitutaceae bacterium
GCGCACCTGGGCATCGCGCCCCAGCTCGACCTCATTCTCGGGGCGCGCGACTGCGCTTGGCGCAAGCCGGCGCGGGAGTTCACGGAGGAGGCCCTTCGCCGCATCGGTGGCGATGCGGGACATTGCTGCCTTGTGGGCGACTCCCCCTTTGACCTGCTGACCGCACGCAACGCCGGATTCCCGTGCTTCTGCGTGACGACCGGGACCCATGATGAACCCGCGCTGCGGGGCGCGGGCGCGACGGCCGTGTATCCCGGGCTGCGGGCGCTGGCGGCGGCGGAATTCGGGCCGGCACCGGGAACGGCCTGAAACATTTGGTTTCAAATGGGGCCGCGGGCGGCTAGGATGGCAGGTCCCATGACAACGACCCCGATCATCCCCTTCCGCAACCTCATCATGCCAGCCCTGGGTTTTCTGGTCGCCGGCGTTCTCGCCACCGCCAGGGCCGGAACCGAACCGGCCTTCACGTTCAAGAAGGGCGTGAACATCTCCCACTGGCTCTCGCAGAACGAGGGAGCCCTGTCCTACGCCGCGCCGTGGTTTGGCGAGCCGGACGTCGAGTGGATCGCCAGGCAGGGCTTTGACCACATCCGCCTGCCGGTCGACTTCAGGCTCTGCTTCGCGACCGACGGCTCGCTCGAGCAGGACAAGGTCAGGCCGATTGAGGACACGATCCGTTGGGCCCGGGTCCGGGGGCTGGGGGTCGTCCTCGACGCCCACTTCCTGCCGGGGGCGGACTTCAACCAAGTGGGCGGGGACGACCGCGCCTACACCGACCCGGCGCTCCAGGAGACCGGAGCCCGTTGCTGGCGGCTTATGGCCCGGCACTTTGCGGGCGAGGGTTCGAACCTCCGGTTCGAGATTCTCAACGAGCCTGTCGCCCGCGAAAACAGTGACCTCAACCCATTCATGCACCGGATGCTCGCCGCCATCCGCGAGAGCAACCCGACGCGAATCGTGTACGTGACGTCGAACAGGTGGAGCATCTTCCAGACCGTCCCGGACGTCGTGCTGCCCGACGATCCCAACGTGGCCCTGACCATCCACTTCTACGAGCCGCTCATCTTCACCCATCAGCGCGCCCCGTGGGTCGGCTTCACCGACAGCCTTCCCCCGGTCTCGTTCCCCGGGGTCGTGCCCGATTTGACCGGCCACACGCTGCCCACCTTCAACCACAAGGAGATTCATCCAGGAGCACCGGTCACGGTTGAGGAGATTCAGGAGAGGTTTGCCGGAGTTTCGGCCTGGCTGGCGGTCCATGCCCCAAAGATCGAGGTCTATGTCGGGGAATTTGGGGTCTACAAGGCGGCGGAGGCGGACTCAAAGCGGCGCTGGATCGCGACGGTGCGGACGGAGTCCGAAAGCCGCGGCTGGGGCTGGGCCGTGTGGGACTACAACGATTCCTTCGGCGTCAGGGACCGGAACGGTTCCGGGACCCCGGTCCTTGAGGGACTCTTCGCAAAATGACACGCACGATGCGCCCGCTCCTGGGCATTTCGGCCCTTTTCTGTTTCCTCCCGGGTCTTCTGCATGCGGGAACCGCCCCCTCCATCAGGTGGGTGTCGAGCACGGAAGCCGGTCCGTGGCGCGAGCTCCCCGCCGCCGTCCAGGACCATGCCGGCGGGCCAGACACGATCCGGGTGGATCCGGGGGTTTCGTACCAGACGGTGGACGGCATCGGCGGATGCTTCAACGAGCTGGGCTGGACCGCCCTGCTGGCGATCGACCCCGCCCAGCGGGCGGTTGCCCTGGATGCCCTCTTCGACGCCAGCGGCTGCAACTTCGCCGTCTGCCGCGTGGGTATCGGCGCAAATGATTTTGCGCTGGAGTGGTATTCGCTGGACGAGACGCCGGGCGACTACGCCATGGACAAGTTCAGCATCGATCGGGACCGCAGCATCCTGATCCCCTACATCAAGGCCGCGATGCAGGTGAAGCCGGGCCTCGCGGTATGGGGGGTGCCATGGAGCCCGCCCTCCTGGATGAAGACCAACGGGGCGTACCGCGGCGGAGCCATGCGGCAGGATTCCCGGACGCTGGATGCCTACGCGCTCTACTTCTCGAAGTACGTGAGCGCCTACCGCGCCGAGGGAGTCAACCTCTTCGCCATCGCCCCCCAGAACGAGCCCAAGTACAACGACAACAATTACCCCCAGTGCGCCTGGAGCGGGAGCGAGATCAATGGGTTCCTTCGCGACCACCTGCTGCCCCGGTTGAAGGCGGACCGTGTGGACGTGCAGGTGTGGCTCGGGACCATCGTAAACCGGGACCTGGGCTCCTACGTCGACCCGGTCCTGGGCGACCCGGCGACCGGTCCCGGGATCTTCGGGGTGGGGTACCAGTACGACGGGCAGGAGGCCATGCTCCTGACGCACGACCGGTACCCCGGGAAAAAGATGATGCAGACGGAGACCGAGTGCTACAACGGCGAGGACTCATGGGACGAGGGGATGAACACCTTCGGAAGGCTGATCGCGGACATGAACCACTTCGCAAGCGGCTACATGTTCTGGAACATGATCCTCGGCGAAAAGTCCACGAGCACGTGGGGCTGGAGGCAGAACAGCCTGCTCACGCTGGATTCCCGGACGGACCGGATTGTCTACAATCCGGAATTCTACTCCCTGAAACACCTTGGGCATTTCGTGCCTCCGGGCGCCGTTCGCATCGGGTCGACGGTCCCGGCGGCCGTGAACCGGGGAGACCGGGCGGCTCCGGGCGAAAACGTGGCGGCCTTCAGGATCCCATCCGGGGACCTGGTGGTGGT
>CAZGOX010000357.1:0-2742 GCA_964527955.1 uncultured Opitutaceae bacterium
GTGACCAGCCTCTCCTCCCGGGCCTTTGTGGGGACTGGGGACAACATCCTGATTGGCGGGTTTTACGTGGTCGGGAGCACTTCGCGCACGGTGCTTGTGCAGGCGATCGGCCCGGCGCTCTCGGCGAGCCCCTACAACGTGAGCGGGACCCTGCAGCACCCGGAGCTATCGATCCACCAGAACCAGAACGGCAAGGACGTCGTGCTCTACACGAACACCGGCTGGGGCTCGAGTTCCGTGCTAGTGAACGCCGCGGCCGCGGTCTTCGCGCAGCCTGCCCTGCAGCCGGGCTCGCCGGATTCGGAACTGTTGGTGACGCTGCCGCCGGGCGGCTACACGGCGGAGGTGACGGGCGCGGACGGGGGGACCGGCGTGGCTTTGGTTGCCATTTACGAGCTGCCCTAGCAAGCTGCCCGCATCCATGGTATTGGGACTCACCGGCGGAATGGGCTGCGGAAAATCGACAGCGGGACGGCTGTTCGAGATGCGGGGCTACCGCCGGATCGACGTCGATGCCGTGGTCCGGGATCAAGTCCTTACTGCACCGCAGACCATCGCCGCCATAAGGGAGCGGCTTGGGGACGGGGTATTGACCCCTTCCGGAGCGGTGGACCGGGCCGCGGTGGGCGCCCGGGTGTTTTCGGATCAGGCCGAATTGAAGTGGCTCGAGGAATTAACTCACCCTCAGGTATTTAAAGTATGGTCGGCCTTTGTGGAAGAGGCCAGGAAACAGGGGGCAAATGCGGTCGTCGAGACCCCCCTCCTCTTCGAGAAGTCGCTGGAGAATAAGTTTGATTTCACGGTCTGCGTCGCATGTACTCCCGAAAAGCAGCTCGACCGGCTGGAGCAGCGCGGCCTCAAACGCGCGTTCGCCGGACAACGGATATCCAAGCAATTGCCGCTGACGCGAAAGATCGAATTGTCCGATTTTGTCCTTTGGAACGAGGGTTCCGGGGAGTTTCTGAAGGAACAAGTCGATCGCCTCGTGGATACCCTTGCCGGACAGTCCGGCCGCTTGCCCTAAAACCCATTCATGGCCACTTCGACCAGAGACGACGACCCGGCGTCAACGCCCGGTGACGACACCCTTTCAACGGCGGGGCGCAAGGTGAAGCGCGCCCCCCGCGGCCGCGTGCGGCGCGGCAGCGTGGAGGCCGAACCTGCGGCCGCACAGCCCGCCCCGGAGCCGAAGGCCGTCGCGGCGCCGCCTGCGCCTGCTCCCATTCCCGAACCGGCCCCCGTCGCCGCGCCCCCGGTCGAGGCCCGCGAGGAGGATCGCGGCCAGGCGGCGCCCCAGGCAGAGGCCGGCGCCGGCCAGGAGCAGGGTGGATACCAGCGGCCCCAGCACGGGGGCGGTGGCCATGGCGAATGGCAGGATCGCAATTCATGGAAGCGCAACAAGCGCAAGCGGGGCCGCCACGGCGGCCACTGGCAGCCCTCAGGGTATGGCGGGGGAGGGGGCGGCGGAGGCGGGGGTTCCCAGCACCCGCCCCAGCCGGCGCCGCCATCCAACGCCCCCGTGTACGGCGAACTTCCGGACCCCGCCCGCCTTGCGGACCTGGCCGCGCTCGATGCGCTGGCGAAGGAGATTTCGTCGGGGGGAGGCGAACCTCTTCGGCTCGACCAGCTCTATCCCCTGCACCTCGCGGACCTCACCGAGTTCGCCCGAAAGTTCGGCGCCACGTTCGAGGGCGCCCCAAACCGAAACCAGCTCCTGGCGCAGATTTTCGCCCGGGCCGCTGAGAAGAAGATTCCGATCCTGGACGAGGGTTACCTGGACCTGAACGACCGCGGCGCGTTTGTTGTTCACGAATATGTGAACTACCGGCTCTATCCGGAGGATCCCTACCTGCCGGAGTGCCTGATCAGGCGCTACGGCCTGAAGCGCGGCCACCGTCTCTCCGTGTTGGCGCAGGCGCCACGGGAGGGTGAGCGCTGCCCGTCGGTGGTGCGCATCGAGTCGGTCATGGGCATGAGCCCCGACGAAATCTCCAAGACCGTTCCCTTTGAGGAGCTGGTCCCGTATTACCCGCTCAAGCGGATCCTGCTCGAGGCCCCGGAGGTGCAGAAGGACGTGTCCATGCGGGCCGTCGACATCCTCACCCCGATTGGCTACGGCCAGCGCGGCCTGATCGTGGCGCCACCGCGGACCGGAAAGACCGTCCTGCTCCAGAACATCGCGAACTCGGTGTCGGAGAACAGCCCGGACACGAAGCTGATCCTCCTCCTGATCGACGAGCGCCCCGAGGAGGTGACGGACTTCCGGCGCCACACCAAGGGCGAGGTCGTCTCCTCCACGTTCGACGAGGCGCCGGAGAGCCATGTGCACTGCGCCGAGATGGTCGGCGAGAAGGCGCGCCGGCTCGTGGAGCAGGGCCAGCATGTCGTCATCCTGCTCGACTCCATCACCCGACTTGCCCGCGCGTACAACGCGCTCGCCTCGAACTCGGGCAAGATCATGTCGGGCGGCATGGAGGCGACCGCGCTCCAGAAGCCGAAGCGCTTCTTCGGCGCCGCGCGCAACATCGAGGGGGCGGGAAGCCTTACCATCATCGGGACGGCGCTCATCGACACCGGCAGCCGGATGGACGAGGTCATATTCGAGGAATTCAAGGGCACCGGCAACATGGAGCTGCACCTCGACCGCGGGCTGGTCGAGCGGCGGATCTTCCCCGCGATCAACATCGACCGGTCCGGCACCCGCAAGGAGGAGCTGATCTACCATCCCGAGGAGCTGCAGCG
>CAZGOX010000358.1:0-2733 GCA_964527955.1 uncultured Opitutaceae bacterium
GTCCCGCAGGACGGTCCCTACAAGCCCGAGCACTACCGGTACTGACCGGGCCCGGCTTCGCGTTGCTACGCCGCGGCATCCTTTCGCATTGCGAAAGGATGGTTGGGACGGGCGTCCCGCCCGTCCGGGAACTGCGAATGACTCCGAGGTCTGCCCGGACGCCCGGGACGGGCGTCCCTACCTCTGAACGCGGGCTGCGACGAGCCGAAATGCACCTGGTCCGTTGTAGGTCAGCGAGCTTGCTCGCGCCTTCCCGGAGCGCGAGCAAGCTCGCTGACCTACAGTTCTGAAGCAGCTCGCGAAAACCGACTCAGGTGCTATGCTGAGCCAACCCCCATGATCATGCCCCTCTCGCAGCTTTGCAGGCTGGCCGCGCCCCTGCTCCTTGCGTTGCAACTGCCGGCGTACGCCGCGTCCGCCTCTCCCTCCATCGTTCCCCTCGGGACCTTTCACCCCTGGGCCAAGGCCGAATTCCGCCTTGAAGGTCTTCCATCCGCCGCGAACAACTTCGACCCGGATCAGATCGCGATCGACGCAACGATCACCGCGCCCTCGGGATCGTCCATGACGGTACCCGCTTTCTGGTACCAAGCCTACACCCGGTCCCTCGCAGAGGGCGCCGAGGTCCTCGCCTCCTCGGGCAGCCCCTGCTGGCTCCTGCGGTACACGCCCACCGAGACCGGCATCCACACCATCGCCATCCATTGGCGCCTTGCCAACCAACTCTCCCCGGAATCCGTCACGATCCGGTTCACCGTGGAGCCCGGCCCCTCCCTCGCCCAGGCCGGCTGGGTCCGCGTTGGACCCGACCATCGGTACTTCGAGACAACGGATGGCCATCCGCTCAGGTTCATCGGAGCCAACGTGTGCTGGCCCGAGGAGGGCGGCACCTATGACTTCGACCGCTGGTTCGGCAGCATGGCCGCTTCCGGCGAGAACTACGCCCGCCTCTGGCTCTGCCCCTGGTGGGCCGGGCTCGAGCACAAGCCCGGTACCCTCAACCACTATCCGCTCGCCGATGCATGGCGCATGGACCGCGTCTTCGACATTGCGGACCGGGATGGGATCTACGTCCTGCTCAGCCTCGACCACCACGGCATGTATCAGGTCGCAAACAAGAACTGGGGAGGTAAGAACAATTTCTGGACGACGAATCCATATAGCAGCGCCCAGGGCGGCCCCTGTGTGTCCCCCAACGACTTCTTCACGAACGGAGCCGCGCTCACGATCTATGAGAAGCGCCTGAGATACCTGGTCGCCCGCTACGGCTACAGCCCGCGCCTGGTTGCATGGCAGTTCTTCAACGAGATCGACAACACCTTCACCCAGGAGGTGAAGGGCGCCGACGTCCTGTCGTGGCACCGGTCCATGGGCGACTGGCTTCGCGCGCACGATCCCTACCGCCACCTGATCACGACCAGCATGACCGGCGGCAGCGATCGTCCGGAATTCTGGAAGCTGCCCCAGATGGACTTCGCCGAGTACCACTCCTACAACGACCCGGCCCTTGGGCGAAAGATTGCCTTCCTGTCGGAGGATTTTGTCCGCCGGTACGGCAAGCCCTCGATGATCGGAGAATACGGGGTGAACGGCGCCGCGTGGAGCCTCGCCTCGGACCCCTACCTGCGCGGCTTCCGCCAGGCCCTCTGGTCCGCAGCGCTCGGCGGCTCGGCGGGTACCGCGATGTCGTGGTGGTGGCAGGACCTGGAGAAGGACAATGTGTACCCGTTCTACGTGACGCTGAGCCGCATCCTGGGTGATGCCGGATGGAAGTCCGGAAACTGGGCGCCGGCCCCCCTTGCCCTGGCCGAACCCGCCCCCGCCGGCCTTGGCCCGTCCCGTCCTGATGCGGCGGTATTCGACGCCGCGCTCGCCCTCAACACGGGCCGCCGCCTCAGGCTCCCGGGCGCCGCAGTGATCGCGTCACCACTCGCGGCAGAGCGCTCCTCGGAGCAGCTCGCGGCATTTCTCTACGGGGCAAAGAACCCGGACCTCGCCCATGGCCTCAGGCTGACCGCGAACTTCGCCGACAAGGCGCGGATCTTGATCCGCGTGAGATCTGCCGCGTCGGACAACGTTCTCACGGTCCGCTTGGGCGGGGCCGACGTTCTCCGCACAAACATCGCCCGCCTGGAGGGCCGGCCCATCCCCGGCGCCCCGCCGGCCGGAGACTATGGAATCGACGTTCCCGCGGGCCCGCAGACCATCGAGATCAAGAACGAGGGAGCCGACCTCACCCAGCTCGATTCCGTGGTCCTGGAGCGCGTGCGGGCGGTGGGATTTGCCGGCGGCTGGGACTACCAGCCTGAGGTGGTGGGCCTGCGAAGGGAAGACCCGGGCCTCGGCGACGAGGCCGTCGTGTACGTCACCTCACCCTGGATTGTGTACCCGGCGAACGCGCTACGGTACAACCCGCCCGTGGCCACGGGAAAGACCTTCACGCTTCTCTCCTGGACGTCGGGACCGGTCCGCGCCGAGTGGTACCGGCCGGTCGACGGAAGTCATGTCGGCTCGACGTCGGCGGACGCGACCGGCGGCTCCGCCACGATCCCCATTCCGGACTTCAACGAGGATCTGGTCGGCGTGATTCGTTCGCCGTTGCCCTGAGCGAGGCCGTTGGCCGAGTCGAAGGGCTAACCCCCTCCCGTAGGTCAGCGAGCTTGCTCGCGCTCAGGGGGGCGCGAGCAAGCTCGCTGACCTACAACGGACCAGACGCATTGCGGCCTCCTTTTG
>CAZGOX010000359.1:0-2724 GCA_964527955.1 uncultured Opitutaceae bacterium
GGCTGGCTTCCGGCGCCGCTTGCGAGCGCCCCCAGCGTCCACTGGAAGGTGCACGCGGCAACAGGGCCGCCATTGGCTCCCCCCGACGTGCCGCCTGCCTGGATCGCCGCGCCCGTGATGTGCGACGCGTACGTGGATCCCGGGGACTGCGCGGTCACGATCGAGGCTGCCGAGTCGTTGTAATTCTCATCGTCCATGGAGATCTGGGGGGCTGCTGTGTCGGTGTTCGCCCCGGACGAAAGCGCCGTGCCGCCTGTCCCTGCGGAATTGATCGTCGTGGAACCGAGCGAGGCGACCGGGATCCACGTGAGGTTGACGTTTCCGTTGGCAAGGTCGGTCACACCAGCGGTCGCGCCCGTCCAGTCATTGCGGAAGATGACCTGGGTGACGCCGTCGGACAGGTAGCCCTCGATGATCGAATAGGTGGCCGCCTCGAAACCGTTGGCCGACCCGATGAACGCGGCAACCGGGTTGGTGGCGCCGCCGCCGGAGGCGAAACTCAGCGTGGTGATTTCAGCGGCCGTTGTCGCGGTTCGAAAAGCGGTGGAACCGGTCACGTTGACAATGATGGGGGTTGCAGAGGCGACGCCCGCGAGTGCGAGGGCGAGCGAGGCTGCCGATACTAGTTTGCTGATATTCATCGGTGGACTGATTTATTCTGGGCGTTTTTGCTGGTGGATCTGTCGAAGTGGAGGAGGGTCAGCGCGGGTTGCGATGGCTCCCGAATCCGTGCTGACGGTAACCCGCCTGTGTTACGTTCATGCTGCCGGTCGTGTTAACCTTTCGTGACGACCCCAATCCCGCCCGCCCCCCGACTCTTGGGGCTGGGATCGAAAGAATTGGGGTGTCTGGCTGGGTCATCCGATGGGAGGCTTCCCGGGATGCCCCCCCTGAGTCAAGCCACCGGGCCGAAACACCACGCAATGTCACCGTTTCGACACAATCCTGTAACAATGGGCGTTCCAGCCCAATCGGCCCGGCCCGGGACATCCGGGACGTTCGTATCCGTTTTCCACCTACACGATGCCTCGGTCCAATTGATGGATTGACCGCTCGCGCACATTTCTTCATTTCCGCCACCGTGATTGCCTGTTCCCGAGTCGCCGCTTTTCTGGCCGCCAGCCTGGCTCTTTCGCTGGCCGGAGCGGAGGACTCCGCAGAAAAGGCAGCCCCTGTTGTCCGGGCGGTGGAGTCCTCTGCTCAAGGCGGGCTCGCAGGCAACGGATTGGCCGGCAATTCTCCGTTTTTGCCCGCGCACGATGGAAGCGCACAGTCGGGCCCATCGTCCCCGTATGAATTGCGAGGCATCATGTCATCAAGGGATGGCACCCGGTACTATATCTACGACGGATCCAAACATTTTGGAGCCTGGGTTGAATTGAACGAGACGGGATATCCCTTTGAAGTCAGCTCTGCGGATCCGGCGAATAACTTCGTGGATCTTAGCGTGCCCGGCGCCGCCACAGTCAGGCTGAGGTTGCGCGACGCGGATGAGGTTGCAGCCGCTGAAGCCCCGCAGCCGGCGAATTCAGTCCCGGCTCCGGCAGTGCGTCCCAAGATGACGGAACTGCAGGAAAGGCTCGATATGATCGTGAGAGACGCGGAATACCGCAAGCGCCTTGATGCGAATCCGGGGCAGCCTTAGGAACCGTGCTCGCCAGCTGGATCCAGCCCCATCCACCGGCGCCAGTTGTTCCCGCTAAACAGCGGCAGAAGGCAGAAGAGTCCAACGCAGGTGAGCCCGAGCACCGCGAAGCCTGTGCCGTCGTGGAGCGGCCCCTCGATCGCGTCGCTCCCGTAGGCATAGGCCCAGGCCGTCAGGAACAGGCTGCGCAGGAGGTTCGTGAGGAATGCGAGGACCATGGCCGCGGCGACAAGCAGGATCTTCTTCCAAAAACGATCCAGGAAGACTGCCGCGAGGAAGGATCCGGCAAACAGGCAGCCAGTGAGGGACCGGATGCCGGAACAGGCATCAGCCACCCCCACCTGCCCGTGGGGCAGCACGAGGACATTGCCTTCACGGACAAGCGTGTACCCGAGCAGGTTGAACACCGTGAAAACGACGACGACGACCTTCTGCAGCAAGAAGAGGCTGACGGCATTTTCAATGGCCGAGGCCAAAGGCGCCGACAGGACCCATATCAATGCGGGAAACAGAAACAGGGCGGATACCCTGAGACGGGTGTCGGCGCAAAGGAGTGCGAGTGCGCCCCCGGGCGCCGCGCTGCCCTTGCCATCCTCCCCTTGCGGCGCGCGCACACATCCATCCGGCACGTTGAAGTAGATCATCCCCAGGAGCACGCCCGAGAACCCGATTGCCAGCGCCAGCGACCCGGGCTGGGTGACCCCGGAGGCGGCCCGATAGGCCGCGCCCAGCAGAAAGAACGCGAGCCCCAGCCCAAGGCAAAGGGCGGCTGCGGTCGAGACCACGGCACGAAGCCAGGCAGGCAAGGGGCTCTCCCCCGCCCCGGCAAATATCGCCCGCAGCCTGGGCCAGCGATCCGCAACAAGGTAGACCACAAAGACCGGCACGAGCCAACCGAAGGCGTAGTCGGGCTTGAGCCGCCACCAGTGCTGCTGGTCCACGGCAAGAAATACCACAAAGGCAAGGGCGACGGTCAACGCGCCGAGAAAGCGTCGAGGGACTCCCTGGAGTGGCCGGCTCAGGATATGCGGCATGCCCGGGCAACCCAACCGGTCGCTACCGGATCGGCAAGGCGATTC
>CAZGOX010000360.1:0-2723 GCA_964527955.1 uncultured Opitutaceae bacterium
AACGTGATCACGGTGGTGCTCGTGCTGGGGGTCATGTTCACGCTCTCGTGGCGGATCACGCTCGCGACCCTGATCCTGATCCCGCTCTTCCTTTTCCCGGCCCGGTGGGTCGGAAGGAGGCTCCAGGCGCTGACACGGGAGACCTACGACCGGATCGCGGAGATGAACAACCTGATGGTCGAGCGGTTCAATGTGGCGGGGGCCATGGTGTCGAAGATCTTTGGGCGGCCGGAGGAGGAGAGGGCGGCATTTGTGCGGCAGGCGGGGAGGGTGCGGGACATCGGGCTTTCGGTGTCCACCTATGCGCGGCTCCTGTACATCGGGCTGGGGCTCGTGGCGTCGCTCGCGGTGGCGGTCGTCTATGGATGGGGGGGAGTGCAGGCGGCGAGGCACGCCCTGGACGTGGGCACGGTGGTGGCGCTGATTTCCTACCTGCTGCGGTTGTACGGGCCCTTCACCGCCCTCTCGAACCTGCAGGTCGACGTGATGACGACGATTGTCTCGTTCGAGCGCGTGTTCGAGGTCCTGGACCTGAAGCCCATGGTGACCGAGAAGCCCGATGCGAGGCGGATTCCTGCGGGGCCGCTGCGGTTGGAATTCGAGGGGGTGACGTTCCGGTATCCGACGGCCGGGGAGGTCTCGCTGGCCTCGCTCGAGTCGGTTGCCGTCCTGACCAAGCATGCCGAGAAGGAGGTCCTGGGGGACATAAGCTTCACGGCGGAGCCGGGCCAGATGATCGCCCTGGTCGGCCCGTCGGGGGCGGGGAAGACGACGCTGGTCCAGCTGGCCGCGCGGCTGTACGACCCGAAGGCGGGCGCGATCAGGATCAACGGGGTCGACCTGAGGGATGCGACACTGGAATCGGTGCGGGACGCCGTCGGGATGGTGATGCAGGACGCCCACCTGTTCCACGACACGATCCGGGCCAACCTGCTGTATGCGAAGCCCGGGGCGACCGACGCGGAATTATCCGGGGCCTTGCGCGACGCCCAGATCGAATCTGCGGTGGCTGCGCTTCCGCAGGGCATGGACACGGTGATCGGGGACCGGGGGCACCGGCTCTCGGGCGGGGAGAAGCAGCGCGTGGCGATCGCCCGGCTGCTGCTGAAGGCGCCCGCCTTGGTGATCCTGGACGAGGCGACGGCCCACCTGGACTCCGAGTCGGAACGGGCGATCCAGCAGGCCTTCGGCCTGGCGCTCAAGGGAAGGACGTCGCTCGTGATCGCGCACCGGCTCTCGACGGTCAGGAATGCGGACCAGATCCTGGTCCTGGACAAGGGGAGGATCGTGGAGAGGGGCCGGCACGAGGAGCTGCTTCAGACCGGGAGGCTGTACTCCCAGTTGTACAAGACCCAATTCGCGGCGAAGACGGGGGCGTGAACGGGCTTATTCCGCCCGCAGGGCCACCACGGGATCCACCAGGGCTGCCCTTCGCGCGGGCAGCCAGCTTGCGGCCAGGGCCACGAGGAGAAGCGCAAGGGAGACGGAGGCCAAAACGAGCGGATCCGACTTGGAGACCCCATAGAGCTGGTCGGCGATCAGGATCCCTGCGCCCAGGCTTGCAACAAGGCCGATCGCGAGGCCGACCAGGACGAGCTTTATGCTCTGGCGCAGCACCATGGCGATCACCTGGCCTGACTCCGCCCCTAGGGCGATCCGGATCCCAACCTCCTGGCTTCGCTGGGCGACGGAGTAGGCGATCACGCCGTAGATGCCGACGCAGGCGAGCACAAGGGCCGAGAGGGCAAAAATGCCGAGGAGGACCAGCATGATCCTGCGCACCTGCAGCGTGTTCGCGACCGACTGCACGAGGGTCGTCATGTTCGCGATCGGGATGTCGGGATCGACGTCCCTCAGTGCGAGCCTGACCTGGTTTGCCAGGGTGTTCGGGGGAACCTGGGTGCGGATGACGACGCAGGTCCGCCACGGGAAAAAGTTCTGGGGAAAATACAGCTGCGGCGTGGCTCCGTAGTCCAGCTGGTAGCGCCGCACGCTCCCGACGACCCCGACGATTTCCCAGGTGAATCCCTTGAAATGCAGCAACCGGCCCATGGGGTCCTCCTTGCCGAACAGGGTCGTGGCCAGGGCTTCGTTGACGATCATGACCTTGGGCGCGGACTCCTTGTCGTCTGCGCGCGTAAAATACCTGCCGCGAAGCAGGGGGATTTCCAGGGCCTGGAAGAAGTCGCCCGCGACGCCGTCAAACCCGGCCTCGAAATCGTTCCGGGTCTCCGGGCGATCCTCGCGGCTCACGAGGTCCCCAAAGTCCGTGCCGCCATTCATGGGGACCGAGGAGGCAATGCCGGCGTGGGAGACGCCCGCGATCTGCCCGACGCGCTCAAGGATCCTCTGGCCGACGCGCACGCGGTCGGCGGGCGTCGGTGCCTTTGAATTCGGCACCGAATACTCGAACACGAGGACGTTCTCCTTGTTGAAGCCGGGCTCCTCGTCGGCCGCCTTCACAAAACTGCGCAGCAGGAGCCCGGTCGTGACAAGCAGGAGGACCGTGAGGGCGGTCTCTGAAACGAGGAGCAGGGACTGCATCCGTCGCCGGGACCCTGAGGTGGATCCCCGGGGACCCTCCTTCAGCTGTTCGTTCAGGTTTGAGCGGGCTGCGCTCAGGGCGGGGACGATCCCGAAGATGAGCCCGGCGGCGCAGGAGGCGCCGAGCGTGAAGAGCAGGATCCGCGCGTTGATCCCGATCGCGGCGCCCGTCAGGTCGC
>CAZGOX010000361.1:0-2701 GCA_964527955.1 uncultured Opitutaceae bacterium
CAGAAGCACCCATGGACAAAGATACAAAGGCGCTGATGACAAAATGTGAAGTCAGGGTGGCCGGGCAGGTTTAGATGACGGCGCCATCCGCGTACTTGGTTGGCCCGCATGGCGGCTGCGAGCCGTAGCTCAGTAGTGCGGTTCCCACGACTCCGGATGAGTGACATGAGCTTTGAGCGGTTCTCGGGCAGGAGCATGTTAGTCACAATATGGAGCCTGACTGAATTCAGGGGATATTCAATCAAGCTGCAGTGCTGGTGTCCGGCCCATCTTGGGGTATGTCCGCTCGCCCTTTTACTGCTCCGGAACTCCTCACCCTCGAATCCCACCTCGCTGCCGCCGGCCGCCTGCGCGACGTAATGATGCTGGCGGTAGGCACCAACGTGGGCTTCCGGATCAGCGAACTCATCACTTGGACCGTCGGTCAGGTCCTGGGCACGGCCGGAGACATTGCTAAGGAGGTCAGCGTTTCCCGGGCGCTACTCAAGGGCGGAAGCGGGAAGAAGAAGCGCAGCATCAGGAGCCGGCGCGTGGTGCTCAACGAAAAGGCCCGGGCGGCGATCCGGGACTACCTCGCCTCGCTCGGCTACGTTCCGCCCCCCTATGAGTACCTCTTCAAGTCCAGGGAGGGAGGCAACCGCCCGCTGCACCGGAGTCAGGCGCATCGGATCTTGGTGCAGGCCTGCGAGGAGTGCGGCATAGACACGGCGCGCATTTCCACTCACAGCCTGAGAAAGACCTTCGTTCGCAGGGTGTACGACGCCTCCGGCCACGACATCATCAGGACCATGAAGGTGGTCCAGCATTCCAGCCCGGTCATCACCGCCCGCTATCTCGAAAACACTGAGACCGAGCTCGACGACCTGGTCCTCGGCCTCGCCGCCTCCCCAACCCTCGCCGCCGCATGACCCCCAGCCATCCCCAGTGCGACGTTGCACCCATTGCGTTGTACCTATCTGTAACCAAGCTTGCCGGCAAACAGGGAGGCAGAGTTAGGCCCCCCAGACGGGGCGAGTTTGACAATTTGGCATGTAAAGGATTGATTGCATATCGAAGGGTATCGCGCATTTCTGCCGGCAATTTATTCCATGGCCAAGAACTCCAAGGGAAGCCCGGCGAAGGCCACGGCCGAGCAGGCCGCGAATCGAAAGGCCCGAAGAGCCGCATATCGGGAGGCCAATCGCGATTTGCTGAAGGACAAGGCAAGGGCCCACTACGCGAAAAACAGAGGCGCGGAGTTAATCCGAAAGACATTCTATCGGATCAGGAATCGGCAGAAGCTGCGGAATGCCGGGCAAGTCTATCGCCTGAAGGTATTGGGCGACAGGATCATTTTTTCCACATGTTGACGCTTGGGGACAAGTTGATCAAAGCCGTTGAGAAGGTGAATTTGGAAAAGGAGCGCCCGTCTTCAGATTTTTAGGGCGGCAATCTAACGCCAACTGCCGCAACTGGTAAGACTGGTCGCCCTAAGGAATTGTGCTCCCAATCATGTCGGTCGATTCTCTGCTTCGTAGCTGCAGCCGATTATCTGAAGGCCCCCGTTTGAACACATGCACGACCCAGACTGGACCCGAGCCGAACTCCGGCGCCTACATGTGAACACTCCACCGTGGTGACTGTCTCCGCGTATTCAGCGAGACCCGCAATTCGTTGCACGAAGGGATCCGCGAATGTGAAATTGTCCACCAAAGTTTCGATTGGACGGTAACTCGGCATCTGCCATGAGATTAGAGATGAAAGGATGAGGCTAATTGCACCAAGTCGACCATGGTACCATAGCGCCAGTATGTGCCAATGGGGCGCGGCCCAGGTTCCGATCTGCGCGAACATGATACATGAAAAGACGTTAATTCGGGACTTGTCGTCCAAACGGTGCCTACTGTTTGAATTGTAGACCTGTATATGGAAGGCCATAGATTAAAATGAATTATATTCGAGAGCTTCTGGGCAGAAAGAATGAGCAAAGGAGATTTCCCTGGCCCTACCGTATCTATGCTAAAGTGGAGAGACTTCCCGATCCCGATGAACTGAATGGTCAAATCGTATTCCAAGGCATTGATGCAAAGTGGTTCGATTCCCGAAAACTCAATTCGCGTAGATTGGCACTAGAGGGTTTCACGGGTTCGAGCTTCTTCCTGGTTGAAATGCGCAGAAGTGCTCGCTCCAAATTCGCTGGCATACTCGCATCTGTGAATAGCGATAACGACGACCGGTGGTTCGAGATCATCTTACGCGCTCCACGTCGGCCACGAAACGATGAAAATGAAGCTGTGGTTCGGACCAATCTTTCGGCTAGGTACTGGCAGCAACGGATCCTCGCCCTGAATGAGTTGGAAGGTGAAATTAGGGGCAGGCTAAATGCCATATTCCGATTTCCCGACGAATGGAGAGAGGAAACCGAACCACTAATCGAGCGGCTCACTTCGTTAGAGGATCCGCACGTAGTGGTCTACGATGTCGGTCAAGGGTCAGCTAGCGGAATCCACCATCAAGGTGGTTGGGTAGAGGCATACTTTGATCTTGGAGGTGGAGTCACGGGCCATGCTGCAACGTTTCCGAGCGGATTGAAATTTTGCTTCAGCAGTAGGCCATTAGTCATTCTCTCGCACTGGCATTTTGACCATTGGGTGGTCGCAAAGGATCACGACAGCAGGGCGTTGAATTCGGTTTGGTTGGAGCCCGAACAGCATATTGGTCC
>CAZGOX010000362.1:0-2700 GCA_964527955.1 uncultured Opitutaceae bacterium
CTGCCCGGACGGCTGGGACAGCCGTCCCTACCTCAAAACGCGGAAAATCTCACTCCCACTCGATGGTGGCGGGGGGCTTGGAGGAGACGTCGAAGACGACGCGGGAGACGCCGCGGACCTCGTTCGTGATGCGGCTGGAGATCCTGCGGACCAGGGGATACGGCAGGCGGGTCCAGTCTGCGGTCATGGCGTCGATGCTGCCGACGACGCGCAGCCCTATTACGTCGGCGTAGTTGCGCTCGTCGCCGACTACGCCCACCGACTTCACCGGGATGTAGACGCAGAACGACTGCCAGACCTTCCAGTACCAGCCGCTGGCCATCATTTCCTCCTGCAGGATCGCGTCGGCTTCCCTCAGGGTATCCAGCCTCGCCTTGGTGATTTCCCCGGCGACCCGAACCCCCAGCCCCGGGCCCGGGAATGGCTGCCTCCAGACGACCTCGCGCGGCAGGCCCAGCGTGCGGCCCACCGCCCGGACCTCGTCCTTGAACAACTCCCTCAGGGGTTCGAGAAGCTTGAGCTTCATCCGCCTCGGCAGCCCGCCCACGTTGTGGTGCGACTTGATCAGTGCGGCCGGGTTGTTGCCGATGGCGACGCTCTCGATCACGTCGGGATACAAGGTGCCCTGGGCCAGGAACTCGGCGTCCCCGATCGAGCGGAGCGACTTCTCGAAGACCTCGACAAACGTCTTCCCGATGATCTTCCGCTTGCGCTCCGGGTCGGTGACCCCCCGAAGGCGGCTCAGGAAAACCTTGGACGCGTCGACCACCCGAACATCCAGGTGAAAGTGCCGCTTGTACAGGGATTCGACCGCCTCGGACTCGCCCTTGCGGAGCAGGCCGTTGTTCACGAAGACGCACGTGAGATGCCGCCCGATGGCCCTGTGGATCAGCGCCGCGGCGACCGATGAATCGACGCCCCCCGAAAGACCGAGGATGACCCGCGACTTCCCCACCCTCGCCCGGATGTCGTCCACGGCGTGTTGCACAAAGTCCCGCATGCTCCAGTCGCACTTCGCCCCGCAGACCCCGGTCAGGAAGTTCCTGAGGATGTCCGCGCCGTGCTCGGTGTGGACCACCTCCGGATGGAACTGGATGCCAAAGAAGCTGCGCTTGCGGTCCTCGATGGCGGCGAAGGGTGCGTTCTCGGTCGTGCCGATCGGCACGAAGCCGGGCGGAAGCTTTGTCAGACGGTCGCCGTGCGAATTCCAGACCTTGAGCTTCCTCGGCAGGCCGGCGAAGAGGCGGCCCGGCTTTCTGATCGAGAGGACGCCGTGACCATACTCCCGGTGATCGCTCCGCTCGACGGTTCCTTCGAGCATGCGCCCCATGAGGTGGATCCCATAGCAGATGCCGAGGACCGGCACTCCGAGCCTGAAGATCGCTGGGTCGGGCACCGGGGCCCCCTTCTGGAAGACGGAATTCGGCCCTCCGGACAGGATGATCCCGATGACCCCGTCCCCGGCTAGCCTCGCGGCGGGCGTGGAAAAGTGGTAGATCTTCGAGTAGACGCCGACCTCGCGGACCCGGCGTGCGATCACCTGGGTGTACTGGGAGCCAAAATCGATGACGGCTAGGGTCTGGTGCATGGCAGGCTAAAACCGAAGGCGGCTGTTCTCGTGGCCGCACCTGGGGCAGCGGCAAAGCCCCGCCCCGGCGGGCCCGGGGTAAATCCGGTCGCACCGGATGCAGTGGAACGCGCTCCGGCGCAGGACGGCCTCGAAATGAACGTGATCCCTCCGGTCAAAGCAGAACCAGAGGATGCCGAACACGGCCCCGATGAGCACGCAGTAGATGACGGTTGCGTGGGTGGGCTCGAACATGGGTCGGGATTCCGGGTTGGTAACGAAAAACGCGCCGAAGCGGGCTTCGACGCGTGCCTGGTCAAGCAGGAGCTGTTCCGTGCTTCAACTTTTTGTGTCCGGGGGCGGGGTTTCCGCGGCCGGCGCGGGAACCGGCGCCTCGGGCGCCGGGGTTGGCTCGGGCGCAGGCGCAGCGGCCTTGGGGGCCTTCTTCGCCTTCTTGCCGGACTTCCGGCCCTTGGACTTCTTGTAGCCCGGGTCGTCGGCCTTGACGAACTCGATCAGGGCCATCTCGGCCGCGTCGCTGATCTTCTGGCGCCCCAGTTTGTAGATGCGGGTGTAGCCCCCGTTGCGGGCCGTGAACTCCTTGTGCTTCTCGTTGAAGAGGAGCGTGACGGCGTCCTCGTCGCGGACGTCGCGCAGGGCCAGGCGGCGCAGGTGGATCGCGTCCTTCTTCTCGGTCTTCGCCGCGGCCTGCTTGGCCTTGGTGATGACCTTCTCGATGAAGGGACGAAGGGTCTTGGCCTTGGTGAGGGTCGTCTCGATCCGCCCGTGCGTGATCAGGGACGCGGCCAGGTTGGAGAGCATCGCGGCGCGATGCTCCTTGGTCACCCCCAGCGAGGAATGGTGCTTGTTGTGGCGCATGGGATCGGGCTTCAGCCTTCCTTCTTCGTGTCCAGGAGACGCTCGTCGAACTTCATGCCAAGGGACAGCCCGAGGGCCTCGAGCTTCTCCTTGATCTCGTTCAGCGACTTCTTTCCAAAGTTCCGGTACTTGAGCATCTCCTGCTCGGTCTTCATCGCCAGTTCGCCCACCGTGGTGATGTTGGCGTTGTTGAGGCAGTTGGCCGCGCGGACGGAGAGCTCGATCTCGTTCACCGACATGTTGAGGAGCTTGCG
>CAZGOX010000363.1:0-2700 GCA_964527955.1 uncultured Opitutaceae bacterium
TGTGAGGCTTTGCGAACGAAAGGCGACCGGAGTCCAGCCCACCAGCCAGGCCCGTTTCAACCCGGTTTGGTCCTCGGTGGTCGACCGCGTGTGGCTTTGCTAACTAATGGCGACCGGAGAGGACCTATCCGGTTTGAAACGGGCCTGCCCCTTCTTAACTTCTGCAATCGACAAGTTTTAGCGCGGCTTGGTAGCTTGGGCCGATGAAGATCTATCTCGACGGAAAGTTCGTCGAAGAGACCGAAGCCAAGGTGTCCGTGTTCGACCATGGGGTCCTGTACGGCGACGGCGTGTTCGAGGGGATCCGACTCTACGGGGGCAACATCTTCCGGCTCGAGGAGCACCTCGAGCGGCTGGAGTATTCCGCCAAGGCCATCCTGCTCACGCTCCCCATGACCCGCGCCGAGCTGCGCGAGGCAACGGCCGAAACCTGCCGCCAAAACGGCCTCCAGGACGCCTACATCCGCCTGGTGGTCACCCGGGGAATCGGCGACCTGGGTCTGGCTCCCTGGTCCTGCTCGAAACCGACGGTATTCATCATAGCGAGCAAGATCGCGCTCTATCCCCAGGAGCACTACGACAACGGGCTCTCGATCGTCACCGTGCCGACGCGCCGCATCAATCCCGCGGCCCTGCCGCCGACCATCAAGTCGCTCAACTACCTCAACAACATCCTGGCGAAGATCGAGGCCAGGCAGTTTGGGGCGCTGGAGGCGATCATGCTCAACGACCAGGGATACGTGGCCGAGTGCACCGCGGACAATATTTTCATCGTCCACAAGGGCGTGCTTTTGACCCCTGCAGCCTCCAATGGGGCCCTCAAGGGGGTCACCCGGGGGGCGGTCCTGGACATTGCCGGCGAGCTGGGCCTTACCGCGCGCGAAGCCAATCTCACGCGCTACGACGTCTGGTGCGCGGACGAGTGTTTCCTGACCGGGACCGGGGCGGAGGTCATCCCCGTGGTGAAGCTCGACGGCCGTGAAATCGGGGACGCCAAGCCCGGTCCGGTCACGCGCAGCGTCGCGGCGGCCTTCCGGCGCCGGGTGCGGGTCGAGGGCACCCGGATTTGACGGTTCCCCCGGGAAATGTATTCGGCTCCATTCACGAGGGCTTAAGTTTTTCCCCTGTGTCACGATTTCCCCATGTGGGCGATCGGGCGCGCCGCAACGGCGCGCTTGAGGAGAACGCTAGGGGTGCTTGCCAGCGAGCGATACCGTGGCACATTACCTGCATTAACCGGCCCGAGTAATCCATGTCGAACCCGCTCAAATGCGATTTTTGCGCCAAGGGCGCGACCGTTCACCTTACCCAGATCGTGAATAACAAGGTGCACAAGGTCGACTTGTGCGAGGACTGCGCAAGGGCCAAGGGCGTCACGGATCCGGGAGGCTTTTCCCTGGCCGACCTGCTTCTCAAGGCCTCGCTCGCGCCCGCCTCCCAGGCGGGGGCTGTCCGTTGCGAGCAGTGCGGGTTCACCCAGGCGGATTTCAAGAAGCAGGGGCGGTTCGGCTGCCCCGCGTGCTACGACGCCTTCAGGGGCGTGCTCGACCCCATGCTCGACGGCATGCACAAGGGCACCGTCCACATTGGCAAGGTCCCGCGCACGTCGCTGGCGCGCAAGTCCCTGCACGACCGTCTTTCGCAGCTTGAAAGCGAGCTCACCGACGCCATCAAGTCCGAGCGTTACGAGGAGGCGGCCCGCTACCGCGATGAAATCAACCAAGTCCGGCAAAACACCGGCTCCAAGCCCACGTCCTGAGCCCATGACGATCGCATCCCTCATCGCGACGCCGTGCGAACTGACCGACGTCGGCGCGAGCAAGAGCGCGGTTGTCCTGATGACGCGCATCCGCCTGGCCCGCAACCTCGCCGGGAGCCCATTCCCCGGCTGGGCGAGCACGTCGCAGCGGGCGGAGATCCTTGACCAGTGCCGCGAGGCGCTCACCGCCACGTCCCCGATGAAGCGGAGCCTCGTCGCCTCCGTGGGCGAGCTGAGCTCCCTTGAGAAGCAGATCCTTGTGGAGCGCCACCTGATCAGCCGCGAGCTCATGGGGTCGGTCCAGGGCAGCGGGGTCGTCATCAGCCGGGACCAGGCGGTCTCGGTGATGGTGAACGAGGAGGACCACCTCCGCATCCAGGTGCTCCGGGCGGGTTTCCACCTGAAGAAGGCGTGGAAGGCGATCGACGACCTGGACACAGCCCTCGAGGAGAAGCTCGACTTCGCCTTTTCGCCGACGCTCGGCTACCTGACCGCGTGCCCGACCAACCTCGGCACGGCGATGCGCGCCTCGGCGATGATGCACCTGCCGGCGCTCGTGATTGCGGGCCAGATGGAAAAGGTCGTGCGCGCCGTCAACCAGCTCGGCATGGTCGTGCGCGGCCTCTTCGGGGAGGGCTCCGACGCGAGCGGCAGCATCTTCCAGATCTCGAACCAGACGACGCTCGGCGAGTCGGAGGAGGAGATCATCAAGAGGCTCGCCGGGGTCCTCCAGTCCATCATCGAGCACGAGCTCAACGCCCGCGCGCGGCTCCTCGAGTCGGACTCCGGCAAGCTCTTCGACAAGATAGGGCGCGCCTTCGGAATCCTGCAGAACGGGCACGTGATAAGCTCCAACGAGGCCATGAACCTGCTCTCGCTCATCCGCCTCGGCGTGGACCTCGGGGTCTTCCCCGACTCCAAGCGCTCGGTCACCGACCGGC
>CAZGOX010000364.1:0-2693 GCA_964527955.1 uncultured Opitutaceae bacterium
GGTGTGGCTTCCAGCGTGTTTGGAGTGGATCGACCGCGTATTGATAGCCGTTGGGATTCTGTTCTTGGGGCGACTTTTCCAGCCTGCATGAACAACCCTGCGAGATCAACCAGAGACGGTTGGCAGCTCTCCCGGCCGGCTTCGGAAGCGGGCGCGCGCAAACAGCGCAATCTTGCAGGACAGGCGAATCGAACTCAGGCCGCGCCTTGGCAGTTCCCGCCACGGACCCTAACCCGGCCCGGGCCACGCACACAGACGGCCCGCTACATTGCGGCGAGCCTCCAGGAAGCCTTCCGACATAGGGAACGCACCCACGTCGCCACAGGCGGGCTATCGGGCCTCGTGGGGCAATGTTGCACCCGGCTCCCCGTTGCCCTTGGCAAGAAAGCCTTCCGCGGTTTCCGACCCCGGCAATGGCGCCGAGCCAAGGTGCGCGCCTATGATTTGCCTGGCGGCGATGCGTTTCGGGATCCAAACATGCCCCCCCCAGAAGCTAAGCCGCGAGGGTTTTTCTGTCAGTCACCTGCAGGCGGACAGTCAACAGAACGCCCTGGCCTAATCCGTCCAGCCGGTCCGCAGTCTGCCGTCTTCCGTCGAATGCCCCATAAGGCTGGCGCCCAGCGGCATGGGGGCCGGTGCAACGGAACAAGCGCAACGTCGCACTGGGGGCTGGATGCTGCCTACGCGGCGAAAAGATTGTCGAACAGAGAGCAAGTGATCGCAGCTATGGCGATCGAAAGAATCGAACGAAAGTATTTCTTTAGTAGATTAAAGGTCTTAGCGGAGAAGATTGGCCTAATGAAGAATGCGGGGGCTGGAGCCAATATCTGACATTGGCGGGTTCGAAGTGATGTGCTTCTCGAATGGCGGGTGCAACAGTTGATGCGCATCGTTGCACCGGCGGGGCGGGCGCGGTAAACATGAGCCTAACCGAGGGCTGGGTCGTAGCACCTGCACGAACCTGCTCCTATGGGGTATTCGCCTCCTTCAAGGAAGGGGTCTCCACAAGGTTCCACTGTGCCTCCGGGTTAGACGCCGGCCGATACTTCCGAAGCGTGGTAACAGCAGGGCGCCGAAAATAGCCACTCGAGATGAAACTGACGACCACGGTTGCGATGGATGGACCCAATCTCCAGCGCTTCGACGCCGGCGGCCCGACGGGGCAGTCCCGTGGACGAGGGGTGTCTCCAATCATATGCCCTTACTTTTCTCGGAATGGCGGATCCAGTACGAAATGCGGCCTTGGGCGGTGATCGGCCAGAGATGGGGTGAACCCCCCACCAATTTAGTGTGAACCCCCCTTTCATACGGGTTACTAATCAACCACATCGTCAACGCCATCACCCAAATGCCCAATCCGGGCGCAACAAGAATATTAAGAAACATGAAAACATACGACGTAGACACAAAATCAAGCACCACCGACAAGATCCAGGGGGACGCCAAGATCACCTCCGGAAAGGTCAAGGAGGAGACCGGCAAGGTTTTCCGCAGCCCGAGCCTCCAGGCAAAGGGGATCGCCGAGAAGGATGAGGGACACGTCCAGAAGAAGGTCGGGGAGATCAAGAAGGTCTTCGGCCAGTAGCAGGCGCGGTCGACCTCTACCGGGTCTGCCTGACCCGATTGCGGCCGACTGCACCCTTCAGAAATGCCCGGAACAGTCCATACCAACCCACCTTTCCATCATGTGTGACCTTGCCCTGATTCTCCCGCCCCTCGCCGCCGCCGGCTATTCAATGCTGTACCTGCTCTTCGGCGGAGGCATTGGCGGTGCGATCGTGATCTTTTTCGTCGCAAAGATGTTTGGAAAGTAAGGGCCGCCCTAGCGCCGCCGTCCTTTGCGGATTCCCTGCACGGCCGCTTCTGTCCGTATTCGCTAAGCCGGGCCCGCAGGTTTCTGCACGGGTACATGTGCAGCCCGGCGAAGGGTCTCGCCCTTCGAAACCCCCATTCCACTCGCAATCTTGTTCAGCCGGACCACGTCAGTCTGCCTAAGCGCGGTCTGGCGCTGGGTGCCGTCGCGGTCGACCCAGGCGACGACATGCGGCTTCTGCCGTGAGGTTTTGACAAGGTCACTTGCGCGTGGTGTATCAACGTCATTCGTACGGCCACTGGAAGCAGGATCACGTAAAATTACGTATTAAGGAAAGCGAAGGCGGTCAGAGCGAAGGCTCCCGTCTGCCGTGTTACATATTTCGCTACAGGCGTTAAGGCTGTGCTGCCAATCGAATGTGATTTGCTGCTCGAATGCCGGGTGCAACGAATGAGACGTAAGATCGCACAGGGGCGAGCAAGTGCCGCCTAGACGGAGTCCCGCAGGCCAGCCAGAAACCTTGGCAGGACGCCGCGCCATTTCTAGCTGAGAGCTACTGCGGACGAGGGGTGCGCAATGGCCACCGCTGGAATGGGCGGGCCGCCAGGCCAGTGGATCTGTCCCCGACCGCGAACCGGATCCCATTGCAGGGACTGGCATGAAGGCGAGCCCCAACGACAGCCCGGCTCTCTTTCCAATGAATACCACAGCCTCAATCCCCAGACGATGATTCCATCCGGTGGAAGGTCCAAACGGCCGAGGAGGGCGTGGAAGTCGGGCATTGCGTCGGCCCACAGCTCTGTTGGCGGGCGACCCGAGCTTGGCGGGCGACCCGAGCGCGGCCTCAGGGCCGCCGGTCGGTTCAGGAACTTCGTAAAAG
>CAZGOX010000365.1:0-2680 GCA_964527955.1 uncultured Opitutaceae bacterium
TAAGCTTATCGAGACCACGGAGCAATCCGTGGTCTTTTTTTGTTCGCCCGAAATGTCGAGCGTTGCAGTTAGCCAAAAGGATAGTTCTTGGGCCTACAGATTCAACAGATGAACCACACTGACGGTGTTAGCAGAAGGGGTCATGTTTTACCTTTTACCTTCATTCAATCCTTCGCGGTAAGAAATATGGCATGATCGCTTCCGCTGGTGGCGGCCCGAAAGGGGTCAGGTTTCTCCAGACCACCTGCGAAGGGCTAAGGGTCGGGCCGAAGGGGTCAGGTTTCTCCCCGCCCCCGAGTTGCAACGTACTGATGGCAAAATGGGGGAAGCCGAAAGGGGTCAGGTTGCGGATGATGATGTCGGCAGCTGAAGGAGCGGTTGTTCGGTGGGGTGATTGCGGCGATAGAGCGTTAGGTTGCGGCTGAAGGCCGCGGGCGCTCCCAAATTCATCTGCGCACAGAGCCACGGATTAGACGCCTGGGTGTGGGTCTTCATCCAGGAAGCCAGCGCCAACTTCCACGGCGCGGACTTGGGGGCGCGCGCCAGATCCGTCTCCGGCCTTCGCGCTGCAGGCAGGATTTTCCGCAGGGCCTGCGCCCACTGCATTTCCCTCATAGCCCGTGCTCCAACCTCCTCCCATGCCCGCGTGTAGACGGCGTCCACATGATCGCGCAGCAGCCCCTGCTTGAATTCGACGCCCCCCAGGGCCCAGCCCCGACTCAGGTTCACATAGGCTTTGGATCTTCCCGCCGGACCGTCGCTTGACTGCCATTCGAGAAAGGCCGCGTAGTTGAGGCGTCCGCTCGTCGTGTCAGGCAGCCCGCCCGCAGCGGCCAAAGCGGCGCCGGGATTCAGGAATTCCGGCCGCGATCGGGGAGTCCACAGGTAGGAATAGCTCGAACGGCGATAGCGGCGAAGATCAGCCACTGCGCAAACTCCCGCCCGCACCGGATTGAGGTGAATATAGTGGCAAACCATCCCCAACGCATTGCCCGCTTCCACGAGCAACGCCTTGTAGCGGCCTTGAAACAGGTGTCCGCGCTCGCCGCGCAGCCGGTTGAAACGGTTGGCAAAGGTCGCCTGCAACCATTGCATGCCCGCCACCAGATTTCCCGCCGGTGTTTCCAAGGCCAGGTGGTAATGGTTGCGCATGATGACGAAGGCATGGAGTCGCCAGCCCGACTTCCTGCAGGCGGCGAAAAGGCAGACTTCAAAGGCGGCCTTCGTGCGGTCGTCCCGAAACACGTCATGTCGGTAATTCCCACGGTTAATGACGTGGTAGCACGCCCCAGGGAATTCCAAGCGAAGCTTGCGAGCCATGTTGAACCGCATGGTCTGCCCGTTCTCGGCGCCATCGCGATTCCGCTACATAACCGTTACCATCCTACAACATCATCATCCGCAACCTGACCCCTTCACTGGCCCTCTGTGCATTTCATGCTGTTTTCGATCCTTGGGCTCGAGGTCCTAGGCGTCAAAAGGACCGACATCGAAATCTGTTTCGCAAAGTGGTTTGAACTTTCACGCCCAGACTTGCTGAGTGAGAAGGGCAAGGCCATGTGGGCTCAGCCCAAACTTGCTGAGGCTATCCGCACGATGGGTTCGGTGACCAAGAAAGAATTCTACGGGGTGTTCATGGTTTTGATAAAAAAGCAGGCTCAATTGGCTTCCCACGGTCGCAAAATGGCTCCTGCGCTGATGGGCAGTGGCTATCAGCCTGCCCCAAGGATTTACGGTGAATAGCATGGTAATGCCTCTCGAGGATCGGCGCGACCTATGGCGGTGGAAATATGCTTACCGTTCTTTCGCGAATTGCTCCAAGTGCTGCGAGTACGTGATGAAGAATAAGCTGACGGCGGATAGCCCGATTTACTATGGCCTTTCGTCAGCCGTCTTCATTGCCTACGCCCGTCCGTTCAGCAGATCGTACGGGCTAGAAAAATTGCCGGATAGCCTCGTACCATCCCAATTCAAGGCGATGCACGAACTGATGATAAATGCGCGCCACAAAGTTTACGCTCATACGGATGCGGACAAAATCCTAGTTTGGGGTGGCGAACCCACCATTCAGGTGCTGGTAACAAATGAACTTAACGGCGACACAACTATCGAAGCAGTCGAAGTTACGCCAAGTCCTGCCGGCTGGAAGCCGTTGAAGGCCCTCAGCGATATATTGATGAACAAATCCCATTACTACGCCCAAAAAGTCGCGACACGTAACAAGCGATATTTTCCAAAGGGGTTAGGTTCCTTCCACATCAGCATCGAGGAAGGTGCTGACCCGTTTGTGCCCATGGTGAAGACGACCGAAACAAAGATGGAGTAGGGGCCAAGCCGAAGGGGTCAGCCCCTAACAATTGTAGTTCGAGCAAAACATGACCATCAGACTGAAGAACTACGACGATGACAATTAATTGGAATTCTGTTGTTCAAGGCATAACCACCGGCGTTGCAGGGGCGTTAGTATTTTGGTCGTTTGGGATGCTGCGTGATTGGATCCGCAGCATGAAGCTCCGACGCTCCATTAGACGGCAACTTCGCTTTGTTTCCTGCGGAAGTAGCATAAATGGGATAACCGTGGATATCCGCAATCACCTCCAAAAGAAATTTACGATTCGGGGCATCACATTGCTCACCGATAAGATGAATTATTTGTTTAATGCTACAGGCGAAATGGCCT
>CAZGOX010000366.1:0-2678 GCA_964527955.1 uncultured Opitutaceae bacterium
CGGGTTTCGGCATCGACGTGGGACCCTGGAGGTATTGGCAGACCCAATTCCAGGCAGTGGTGCATTATCTGTGGCTCTCCGTCTGGCCCGGCACCCTGATTTTCGATTATGGCGTCCAATGGGTAAAAAGCCCCGCCGAGGTCGTTCCCTACGCCTTGCTGATCGGCGCGGTCGCCGCCACCGCCGGGGTGGCTTTGTGGCGGCGCCACGCGGTCGGGTTTCTGGGAGCCTTTTTCTTCGCCATTCTGGCTCCGACCTCGATCATTCCGGGTAACCGGCAAACTCTGGCCGAGCACCGGATGTACCTGCCTTTGGCGGCCTTGATCGTCTTCGTCGTGTGTGGTGCCTACCGCATATTTCCCGCGACCAGTCGCCGCAACGGCTGGACGCTGGTGCTGGCTGCCGCCGCGGCGCTCGCCGTGCTCTCCATCAGTCGCAATCAGGTTTATCAGAGCGAAGTGACGCTTTATCGCGACACCGTGATGAAGCGCCCAGGCAACGTCTCAGCGCACACCAACCTCGGCAACCGCCTGCGGGACGGTCAGAGCTTCGACGAAGCGATCGCCCAATACGAAGAAGCCCTGCGGCTCCGGCCCGAATATTACCAGGCGCATTACGACCTCGCCATCGCCTTGTCCGATTCCGGCCGGGTGCACGAGGCGATCCCGCATTATCAGGAGGCCCTGCGCCTGAAGCCGGATTACGCCGAGGCCCACAACAACCTCGGGATCGCCCTTTCGCGCACGGGGCGCGATGCGGAGGCGATTCGATATCTGGCCGAGGCGGTTCGACTTAATCCCGGGTATGTCGAGGCACATTACAATCTCGGCTTGGCCCTGGCGCGGAGCGGCAGGATGGCGGAGGCCGTGGCCGAATTCGAAGAGGCTCTGCGCTGGACGCCCGAGTTTTCCGCCGCCCACGAAGCCCTAGGCCACGCGCTGCAGGTGATGGGCCGCGGGCGGGAAGCCGCGGAGCAGCTCGAAGCGGCCGCCCACTTGAGGGCCGCGCCACCCACTCCCGGAGTGAAGTGACCTCGTTGCTCCGCCTCGCAAGCTCGCGCGGGCTCGCTTTCAGCGACCGGCGGCTTGTAATCGCGCCAGTTCCTCCCTCGCGGGCGCGTATCCGGGATTGATCGCCAGGGTCGCGGCCAAATGGCGAATGGCCTCGCCCGTCCCGCCGGCCGTCCGCTCGAGCACCAGCGCGAGGTTGAAATGGATGATAAACGCGTCGGGTCGCAGGCGGAGGGCCGCCTCGTAGTGCTTGATCGCCTGTGCCTGCCGACCCGGCAGCCCAGCCAGCAGGTTGGCCCAGTTATTTTCCGCCTCGGCGTAATCGGGCTTGAGACGAAGCGCGGTCTCGAAATGTCCCTCTGCGTCCGCCTGCCGGCCCGGCACCCGGGTGAGCAACGTGGCCAGGTTGTTGTGCGCCTCGGCGAAGTCCGGCCGGAGCTGCAGCGCCGTTTCGTAGTGGGTGAGCGCTGCGGACTCCCGCCCGGGCTCGCCGGCCAGCAACAAGCCCAGATTGTTGTGCGCTTCGGCGTAGTCGGGCTTGAGGCGCAGAGCCGTTTCGAAGTGCGTCTCCGCCTCCGCCTGGCCGCCAGGCCGGCGGGCGAGCAGCGTGGCCAGGTTGTTGTGCGCGTCGACGTAGTCGGGTTTCAGGCGCACGGCCGACTGGTAATTGTTGAGAGCCTCCCCGTCGCGGCCGGGTTGGCTGGCAAGCAGCAACGCCAGATTTTAGTAAGCTTCGGCGTAATCAGGTTTCAGGTGCAGAGCGGTCTCGAAATGGGCCTGCGCCTCCGCCTGCTTTCCCGGCAGACGGGATAACAGGACGCCGAGGTTGTCGTGCGCTTCGGCAAAGTCGGGCTTGAGGCGCACGGCAGCCTGATAGTGATCCAGGGCCTCTGCCTCCCGACCCGGCTCCTCGCTCACGAGCAACGCCAGGTTGCAGTGTGCCTCCGCGAAACCGGGATCCAGGCGCAACGCCGTTTCGTAGTGCGATTCTGCCTCTTCCCGCCTTCCCGGCACATGGGACAAGAGATTGGCCAGATTGTTGTGAGCCTCGACGAAATCCGGCTTCAGGCGCAATGCCGTCTCAAGTTCCGAAACCGCCTCGGCTTTCCGGTCGAATTGCGCGGCGAGCAGCACGGCCAGACTATAGTGCCCCTGCGCATAATCCGGTTTCAGCCGGAGGGCTGCCTCGTAGTGCGCCCGCGCATCCTCGTGCCGTCCCGGTTGAGCGGCCAAGGCCTCGGCCAGGTTGTGCTGGGCGGCCCAAGCCCCCGGATTCTCCCGAACCACCAAGCTCCACAAGGCAAGGGAGTCGCGGTAGTAACCCGCCTGACGATAGCTCAGACCGCCCAACACCACCAGCGCGCCGATCCCGCCAGCACCGCCCGCCCACGCCATCGCGCGCGAACGGAAGTTGAGCCAGTCCCCCACGGCTCCCGCCGCGGCGGCGACCAGTCCAACCAGTCCCAGCATCGCGACATAAGCAAAATGGTCGGCCACCCACGCATACTCTTCATACGCCATCGGGATAATGCCGAGCACCGGCAGCAGGTTCGCGACGAACCATCCGAGACCGAACAGGGCGGTCCGGCCATAACTCGCACGTCGGCGCCAGAACCAACACGCGATAACCCCAAGAATGATCCAGGGCCACATCTGGTGCAGACCGAC
>CAZGOX010000367.1:0-340 GCA_964527955.1 uncultured Opitutaceae bacterium
TGTCCAAGTCATACTTCTTGATGACCCGGTTCAAGTGGACGTAGATGAAATTCTGACCAGGCGTCGTGCCCCAGTGACCAACCACCAGCGGCTTCACGTCCGCGAGCGTGAGCGGTCGCTTCAACAGTGGATTGTCGTAGAGATAAATCTGGCCGACCGAGAGATAATTGGCCGCGCGCCAGTAGGCATCCATCCGGTGGAGCAGGTCCGTCGTGAGCGTGGGTGTATCCATGCAGTTGGTGGGCGGAATCGACAGGGTTCAGGGCATCGTTCGCGGCATTCTCAAACCCGGTCCGGTGCTAGCCAACGCCCCGCCCCGGCGAGGGCGGATCCATCGCGA
>CAZGOX010000367.1:350-2664 GCA_964527955.1 uncultured Opitutaceae bacterium
CGGAAATGGCACCCGTACGCGGGTCGAGCGAGACGCCGTTCGGCAGGGCGCCGGCTCCCCCCTGACCAAGACCCATCGTCAGCGCGGTCATGCCGGCCAGTCCGCCAAGTTGCATGGATTCCACAGCGGTGCTGGGTACGATGACGATCGTGGCATTCTTTTTGAGTCCCTCATAGAGCATGTTCATGGCCCGCAGGTGAAAGGCCACCGGATTGTGCTCATAGCTTTTGCCGGCCTCGGTAAATTTTTCCGCGATTTGCCGCTCGGCATCACCGAGAATCACGCGGGCCTGACGTTCGCGTTCCGCCTGAGCCTGCATGGACATCGCATCCTCCAGACCCGAAGGAATCAACACATCCTTCACCTCCACCGAAATCACATTGATGCCCCATGGCTCGGTGCGCTGGTCGATGATCGTTTGCAGCAGGCTGCTGATTTTGTCCCGGCCTTCCAGCATGTCCGAGAGCATGGTCTTGCCGATCACATCGCGCAGGGCGGTTTGGGAGGCCCAGCTGATGGCGCTGATATAGTCGGCGACGTCCAGCGCGGCCTTCTTCGGATCCAAAACTTTCCAAAACAGCACGGCATCCACGTCCACCGGCACGGTGTCCTTGGTCAGGGTTTTCTCCGCCTTGAAGCCCGTCGTGATGACGCGGGTGTCGATCCAGTAGGGGATCGCGTCGATGATCGGAAAGATGAAAAACAAGCCGGGACCCTTGAGGGTGTGGAACTGTCCAAGGCGAAGAATCACCGCCCGCTCCCACTGGTCGGCGACCTGGATGGCCGAGGCCACGATCACGGCCAGCACGAACGACCCGATACTGATGCCAGCGACCACCCAATTGGCCGAAATGCCATACCTGGCGTAGGCGACGGCCACGCCGGTTCCAAAAATCAGGATGAAGATCAGGGCGGCGAAAGGTTTGATGGCTCTCATTGGAAGAGTCTCTGTGGTTTACTTAGGTGGCGACCAGTTCATCGACCCAGTAACCGGGGCGATTGTAATATGAGTGGAGCTTCGTCTCGTAATCCCGGTCCAAAACCGAGTCATCCAGATAGCCCGGCGATTGTTTGATCTCCTCACGGGAGAGATTGACGAAGACTTTCGCCTCCATCCAGCTCACGCGCTCGATCCAGGTCGGTGAGATCAGAACCTTTTTCCCCGGCCACCAGTTTCGGGTGTCAACGATCAGGTAGCGGATGGCCCAAGTCGCAGGATCAATCACAAAATCCACCACATGGCCGATCTCGCCGTCCGTCGCCTGGAGGTGATGGCCGGTCACATCGTGGGTGCTGCGCAAAGCGGGATCCCAGGTGTCTTGGCCTTGGGCGTAGCGACCCCACTGGGTCTGGTCGCGCTGGGGGTAGGAATAATCACCCCAACTGTAGCCGCCGCACCAATACATCGGCATGCCGTAATACCCGGTGTAGTTCGCTTCAAACTGGCGGGAAACAGGTTTGTCGCAGTCCAAAGACGGGCTGTCCTCGATTTGCTTCCTGGTCAGGTCGACGGTGACGTCCTTGGCCGTATGATTGACCGCTCCGAGGTAATAGGGAGAGATCAACACCTGCCGACCCGTCAGCCAGTTTCCGGTATCGGCAATCAAGTATCGAATGGTCCAGTACCGGTCGTCGAAATAGAACTCGCTGACTTTGCCGATTGCGCCGTCGCGGCTGTTCAGTTTGTAACCCTTCAGGGTTTTGGCTCGGTATAACATAGGAATGTTTTGGGTTGCAGTTTTTGATTTGGCCCTCCCGCGGGCGTGGTTGACCCGCGCATCATAGGCGCTGGCGTCCGGGGGCGCTACGGGGTCAACACCTACCCCACGAGGCTACCCCGAATCCGATTCCCCGGATTGGCGGGACCATGGAGCGGCCTGCGACGAATGCCGGATGGGCAGCCCGCCGGACAGAACGGTCGCTGGGCGGTATTTGACCACCGATTACACGGACGGACATGGATCAAACCGACCGGAAATGAAATCGGAGGGGGCGGACACAATGCTGAGGGCCCAAAGTTCAAATCACCAAACGATGCTGGGATGAGGCTGCGTTGCCCACAATGGCTAAGTGGTGGATAGACGACGGCCGGCCTTTGGAGGGGTACCTTCGCCTGAAATTGCACGAAGAGAGGTTCTTGCCCGACGTCTGTCGGCCGATTTTCCTGCGCCGGGCAAGGTATGAGGAACTTCGTTCGGGTAACACCCCATGTTTCCCCCAAGGAGGTTGCGCTATTTTCGCGTTCGTCAACCCGGGACCAAATCCACTTCTGGCGGGTATTTCGCAGCAGGATCAACCCAACCTTTAAACCACA
>CAZGOX010000368.1:0-2663 GCA_964527955.1 uncultured Opitutaceae bacterium
CCCCAGGTCATCGTCCTTGGGCAGCTGGTGGACACCAAATCGGGGATCTTCGGCACCACGACTGGGCTTGTGGGAAAATACGGCGCAGAGCGCGTCCATGATTTTCCGGTCTCCGAGAACCTGATGACGGCCACGGCGATGGGGGCCTCGTTGACCGGGCTTCGCCCGGTCATCGTTCACCAGCGCCTCGACTTCATGCTGTACTCGCTGGATGCCATCTCTAACTGGCTCGCACTCTGGCGGTTCAAGTCCAACGGCAAGTCGGCAATGCCCGTGACCATCCGCACGATCGTGGGCAAGGGCTGGGGCCAGGGGCCCCAACACTCAAAGAGCCTCCACGCGTGGTTCGCGCACCTTCCCGGGCTACGCGTCGCCGTTCCCGCCACGGCCTACGACGCCAAGGGCCTTCTGCTGGAAAGCATCTTCAGCGAGACTCCCGCCATCTTTGTCGAGGGCCGCGGCCTCTTCTCGATGACGGACGATGTCCCCGAGAAGCCGTATCGGGTGCGTTTTGGGCAGGCGGTCATCCGCCGGCAGGGCAAGGATGCCACGCTCGTCGCAATCGGCTCCATGGTGCCTGTCGCGATGCGGGCGGCGTCGCTCCTGGAGAAGGACGGAATCGAGCTCGAGGTCGTCGATCCCCGAACCCTCAACCCTCTCGACCGCAAAACGATTTGCGATTCCGTTTCGAAGACCAGGCGGCTCGTTGTCGCAGATCCCGCGTGGCTGTCGTTCGGCGCCGCTGCGGAAATCATCGCCTCAGTAGCGGAGAGCCTGGGGGACCGGTTGAAGTCAAAGCCCGCGAGGGTCACCCTCCCGGACAGCCACACCCCGATGAGCATGGCCCTGGAGAAGGCATTCTATCCGGATGAGAACGATGTCGTGGCGGCGGTCAGAACGTCGCTTGGCTGAAGCTGGGCGGTCGAACAATCTCCATGGCCTACATTGACTTCATTGAGCAGCTGCACCGAAGCACGAAGCGCGACTACCTCGCCCGAGTCACGGCCGGCAACAAGGCTGAATTTGCCGAGGTGGCGAAGAAGTTCGGATATGAATACTGGGATGGCAGCCGGAACACGGGTTACGGGGGCTACCACTATGACGGGCGCTGGCTCGACGTGGCGAAGCGAATGGCCAAGCACTACGGGCTGAAGGCCGGCGACCGCGTGCTGGATGTAGGCTGCGGGAAAGGGTTCCTGCTCTATGAGTTCACGCGCGCCGTTCCGGGCATCGAGGTCGCGGGCCTGGACATCTCCCACTATGCAATCACCCACTGCAAGGCGGAGGTCTCGTCACGCCTGCGCGAGGGAAACGCGGTCTCGCTGCCCTTTGCGGACAAGTCCTTCGATCTCATCCTCTCGATCAACACGCTTCACAACCTCAAGCTCCCGGATCTGGAGCGAGCACTGAAGGAGATCGAGCGGGTTGGCCGGGGCCACAAGTACGTGCTAATGGACAGCTACCGGAACGAGGTGGAGAAGGTGAACCTGATCTACTGGCAGCTCACGTGTGAGTGTTTCCTGACGCCCACGGAATGGGAGTGGGTCTTTGCGAAGGCCGGGTACACCGGCGACTTCGGCTGCATCTTTTTCGACTGAATGCTCCCGCGGCGCCAAGGGCCGTCTCCCGGAGCCCCGGGGACTAGGCTTTGATCCGTTGCGCGATCTCGTCGCCTATGGCGAGGGAAGCGGTCGCCGCCGGGCTCGGCGCGTTAAGGACATGGAGGGCGTTATGCCGCTCAATGAGCTCAAAATCCTGAACGAGCTCTCCCTGGCGCGTCATCGCCTGGGCACGGACCCCCGACCCTCCCGGGACTAGATCGTCTTCCTCCAGGACTGGCACCAGCCTTTGAAGCGAGGCGCAGAAGCGGCGTTTGCTGAAGGAGCGAAGCACTTCCGTCCAACACATCGATCCGTTCCTGCCCATGAATCGCCAGAGGCCAGGAAAGGTCGCGGCATCCCACAGGTCGCCCAGGTTCACATCGGTCTTTCGATAGCCTTCGCGGGCCGTCGCCAGGATTGCATTCGGCCCGGCCTCGACGCCGCCATGAATCATCCGGGTGAAATGAACCCCGAGGAAAGGAAAGGTGGGATCGGGCACGGGATACACCAGGTTTCTGACAAGGTGCGCCCTCTCAGGCCTAAGATTGTAGTACTCTCCCCGAAACGGAACGATCCGTGTCGCCCGGACCTCTCCCGCAAGTGCGCTCACACGGTCGCTGTGCAGGCCTGCGCAGTTCACGATGAAGTCGGCTGCGAAATCCCCGGCCTTGGTTGCGATCCGCCAGCCCTTCCCATCGGACACGAGGCGTTCGA
Organism: uncultured Opitutaceae bacterium; assembly: GCA_964527955.1. Classification (GTDB taxonomy): domain Bacteria; phylum Verrucomicrobiota; class Verrucomicrobiia; order Opitutales; family Opitutaceae; genus Palsa-1447. The sequence goes on from CAZGOX010000368.1 coordinate 2,316, forward strand.
CACCCGCGCCCGAGTGGAGCGCAATCCCCAATCCGCGGGCCTCCGAAACCATCGCCTCCACCACCGCGGCGTAGTCGACAATCCCTTCCTCAGGAACCCTCAGGGCCGCGAGCCCTGCCACGTTGGGCTCGATCTCGCGGATGGCACCTCCTTCCAGCCATTCAAGGCCGCTAAGGCCGTTCTGCCGGCCGCGGTCGTGAAGGCCTCTGAGTCGGGTCACCTCGGGCGCGTCAACGGCGACCACAAGTTTTCCGCAGATCTCATGGGCGATCCCGTTCCTGCGGCAGTATTCTGTCATTAAGCGGATTCCGCTGACGGCCATGCGCGCCTTGACCGAGCCGGGCTTGT
>CAZGOX010000369.1:0-2655 GCA_964527955.1 uncultured Opitutaceae bacterium
GCTTCGGATGGGCCAGAACGCGGATCCGGACGGGCGGGCCGCCCGTCCCTACCTTGCAATCCGCGGCGGGGTTTCCAAACTGGAGAACCCATTTTGAGGTGCTGAAACCACTATCCCATTGTCATGAACATCTGGTGCAACGGAAAGTTTGAGGAGGCGGCGCTGAAGCGGCTGCGCGAGGGAGTCGGGGCCCACGGGCTCGTGATCTCGGCGGCGGCCAAGGCCTCGGTGCTCGCGGCCGGGAGCCCGGACCCGGCGGTGCTGGAGGCCGACATTGCGTTTGGGCAGCCGGCGCCGGCGGATTGCATCAAGTCGGGGAGGCTCAAGTGGGCGCAGCTGACGAGCGCAGGGTACACGAGGTACGACACCGAGGAGCTGAAGGAGAACTTCCGGGGGAAGGGCGCGGCGCTCACGAGCTCGTCCTCGGTGTTTTCCGATCCGTGCGCGCAGCATGTGCTGGCGATGATCCTGGCGCTGAACCGAGACCTTCTGGCGGCGTATGGGGAACAGAAGGGGGCGCACGGCTGGGGGCACAAGGCCCAGCGGAGGAATGCCAGACTCCTGACGGGGAAGACGGTGGTGCTGCTGGGATTTGGCTCCATCGGGAAGAGGCTGGCCGAGTTGCTCGGGCCCTTTGGGTGCACGGTCTACGCCGTGCGGCGGCAGACCCGGAGCGAGCACGGTGTGCGGATCGTGCCCGAGGAGGACCTGACGAAGGTCCTGGCGCTGGCCGACCACGTGGTCGATGTCCTGCCGGAGAACGAGTCGACGGCAAATTGGGTCAACGCGAGGCGGCTGGCGTGCTTCAAGCAGGGGGCGAGGTTCTACAACATCGGGCGGGGGACGACGGTCGACCAGAATGCCCTCATTGAGGCGCTGCAGTCGGGGAGGATCGGGTCGGCCTATTTGGACGTCATGAACCAGGAACCGCTGCCGCCGGAGCATCCGCTGTGGACGGCACCCAATTGTTACATCACGCCGCACTCGGCGGGAGGAAGGAGCGACGAGCAGGAAGCCCTTGTGGAGCATTTCCTAAGGAACCTGGCGGCGTTCGAGGGCGGGAAGCCGATGACCGACCGGGTCGTATAAGATGGGCTTTTTTGTGGCATTAGCGGAATAATCTGGCAGGGTTCGGGCTCTTACCCCCGCCGGTGACACTCTGGCATCCCGCCTTAGTTCCGGTGGCAGAACTCCCAAAATCAAAAAGAGCATGAAAAGATCCACTCGTCTCATCGTGACCACGGCCGCCATGGCGGGCCTGTACGCTGGCGGCCTGGCCGCCAGGACCTATGCCGCTGACAGCTCGGCCGGAACCTCCACGTCCCCCGACTCGTCGAAGGCGGCTCCGCACGACTGTAAGGGGAAGAACTCCTGCAAGGGCCAGGGCGGATGCAGCGCCGGCGACAACGGCTGCAAGGGGAAGAACTCCTGCTCGGGCAAGGGCGGTTGCAAGTCCGGTTGATCAGGGTCCCTTTGTTTTTGCGAGGCCCGGGACCCTGTGCGGGCCCCGGGTCTTTTTTTACAATCAAGACTGGCTCGAGAGCTGCGGATGGGCCAGAACGCGGATCCGGACGGGCGGGCCGCCCGGACTGGCTCAAGGGTAATACAAGAGCCATACATCAATGAGACTACTCAAGACTGGCTCGAGAGCTGCGGATGGGCCAGAACGCGGATCCGGACGGGCGGGCCGCCCGTCCCTACCTTAAGATATGCCGGCGAACCGATTCAACAACCAGACTGACTATGGGATAGGGATTGGGCTCAGGGTGCCGCACTACTCCCACATCCTGGAGAAGAAACCGGTCGTCGACTGGTTCGAGATCATCTCGGAAAACTTCATGGTGGACGGGGGGAGGCCGCTGGAGGTGCTGGACGATATCCTGGAGCAGTACCGGGTGGTGCAGCACGGGGTGTCGATGTACTTCGGGTCGGCGGACAAGCCGGATCCGGCGCACCTGAAGAAGCTGAAGACGCTGGTCAAGCGGACGAAGACCCCCTGGCTCTCGGATCACCTGTGCTGGGGGAGCGTGGACGGGACCTACACGCATGACCTGCTGCCGATGCCGTACACGTTCGCGGCGGCGAAAAGGACCGCGGAAAAGATCCGGCATGTGAGGGACTATCTCGAGGTGCCGATCTGCGTGGAAAATGTCAGCAGCTACGCCGAGTACCATGTTTCGGAAATGACCGAGTGGGAATTCCTGACGGAGGTGGTCGAGCGGGCGGACTGCGGGATTTTGCTGGATGTGAACAATATCTACGTCTCGTCGAAGAACCATGGGTTCAACCCGTACGACTACGTGAACGGGGTGCCGCACGAGCGTGTGGGGCAGATGCACGTGGCGGGGCACACGAAGTTCGAGAAGTACATCTTGGACACGCACGACCACCCGGTGCTGGACCCGGTGTGGAAGCTGTACGCGCACGCGACCAGGCTCTGCGGCGTGACGGCGACGTTGCTCGAGTGGGACGACAAGATCCCGTCGTTCGACGAGGTCCACGACGAGGCCCTGAAGGCCAATGAGTTCATCGACGGGGCGAAGGAAACCCAGGGAAAGGAACCGTTAGGCCGGAAGAAAGGTAGGTTAGACCCGAAAAATGGTAGGGACGGGCGGCCCGCCCGTCCGGGCAAACCTCAGGCCCATTCGTGGGCCC
>CAZGOX010000370.1:0-2649 GCA_964527955.1 uncultured Opitutaceae bacterium
GGCCAGCTTGGCAAGATCCTCCCCATCCTGCTCGAGATCAACGCTGGCGGGGATCCCGCAAAGTTCGGCCCGGCCCCCGCGGACGCCCCCGCGCTGCTGGAGAAGGCCCTCTCGTTGCGAAACCTCAGGGTCGAGGGCCTGATGACGATCGCCCCCCTTTCCGGGGATCCGTCGGTGGCCCGGACGGCTTTTGAGGCGCTGAGGAGCCTGCGGGACTCGCTCGCCGCGAGATTCGGCGTTCCCCTGCGGGAGCTGTCGATGGGCATGAGCGCCGACTTGGACGAGGCGGTCGCGGCCGGCAGCACGCAGGTCCGGGTGGGCACCGCCCTGTTTGGCGAGCGGTTGCATCCATGACCGATCCGGTCCTTACGCTTCGGGACCTGGAGAACTGGTCCTTTGGCGGCACGGCCCTCGCGGTGCTTGGGCACCCCATCGGGCACTCGCTGAGCCCCGCCATGCACCAGGCCGCCCTCGCCTCGCTCAGCCGCAAGGGGGGCCGCTTCGGAGCCTGGGGCTATTTTCGCTTCGATGTCCCCCCGGAGGAACTCGCGCGGGCCCTCGGGCTCCTCCATGCCGCGGGCTTCCTCGGGATCAACCTGACCGTGCCGCACAAGGTGATCGCATTCGGGCTGGTCTCGGAGATCGACGAGGATGCCCGTGCAGTCGGAGCCGTGAACACGCTCCTCCGAACGCCCGGGGGATGGCGTGGCAGCAACACCGACGGGTACGGGCTTGCCGAGGGATTACGCGGGTCGCTTGGCCGGGACTTGAAGGGCGCCGCCGTGCTCCTCCTGGGCGCGGGGGGCGCCGCGCGCGGGGCCGCGGTGGAATGCCTCCGGAGAAAGTGCGCCTCGCTCCAAATCGCAAACCGGACGAAGTCCCATGGCGAAGCCCTCGCCGGCGCGCTTCGCGCCATGGCAGGCGGAATCCCGGTCTCCGCGGACGGATTGCCAAGTCCCCGCATGGAATGGCCCGGCTCCATCGTCATCAACGCCACAAGCTCCGGACTGCTGCCGGGGGACGCCGCCCCGGTCGACCTCGCCTCCCTCCCGCGTCCCGCCGCCGTGTACGACATGGTCTATAATCCGCCGCGCACGCGGCTCCTGGAGCAGGCCGCCCTGCTCGGAATTCCCTGCGCAAACGGCCTGTCGATGCTCGCGAACCAGGGGGCGAAGTCACTCGAGGCATGGACAGGGGTTCCAGCCGCCGAGACCGCCGCCTGCATGCTGGCCGCCGCCCAGGCCGCGATGCCATGACCGCCGTGATCCTCCCTTCGGTCGCGTTTGCCGCGGGGGCCTGCGTGGGCAGCTTCTTGAACGTCGTCATCAGCCGGGTTCCGGCCGGGGAGTCCGTCGTGTCGCCGGGTTCGCACTGCGAGTGCGGGACTCCGATTCCGTGGCGGCACAACATCCCGATTGTCTCCTGGATTTGGCTGCGAGGACGGGCCCGTTGTTGCGGGAGTACGATTTCCGCGCGCCATGTGTGGGTGGAGATCCTGACCGCAGCCCTCTTTCTCTCATGCTGGCTGCTCTTCCCGCCGGCCAAGGCGGTCTGCGGCATGATCTTCCTCGCGGCGCTGCTCGCCGCGACCTGCATCGACCTCGAGCACATGGTGATCCCGGACTCGCTCACCCTGGGGCTTGGCGTGGCCGGGGTGGCGCTGTCGTTTCTCGCTCCGGCCCTCCACGGGCAGCACGGGGGCTACTTTGCGGTGGACAGCATCCTGTCGGGGGCCACGGGGCTCATGGGGCTTCTGATCGGGTCCGGGCTGGTGCTCTGGATCGGCCTGGTCGCCGAGGCGGTCCTGAAAAAGGAGGCCATGGGTTTCGGGGACGTGAAGTTTGCCGGGGCCATCGGAGCGTTCATCGGATGGCCGGGGGCGGTCTTCTCCGTCTTTGGCGGAGCGCTCGTCGGCTGCGTGTGGATCGCGCTCGCGCTCGTGTGGAGACTGCTGACGAAGCGGGAAGGGAAGTCCCTGGGGCTTGGCGCGAAGGTTCCGTTCGGCCCGATGCTCGCGATCGCGGCCGCCCTGTACTTCCTTGGGGCCGACTCCTGGACGGCGGCCTACGTGGACAGGCTCGCCGTGATGTTCTGAGCGCCGTCGCTTGTGCGGGCGTGCAGGACCGTGGGACGGGTGCCGAACTTCTCTGCATAGGCTGCGGACACCGCGTCGGCCTGGATCTGCCCGAATTCAGGGGTGGTCAGCGCCATCACCGCGCCGCCGAAGCCGCCGCCGGTCAGGCGCGCACCGAACACATGGGGCGTTGAGGCGAGCGCCGAAGCCAGCAGGTCGAGCTCCGGCGTGCTGTTCTCAAAGAGCGTCCTCGAACTCTCATGCGACGCGGTGAGCTGGCGCCCCACGGTCGCGAGATCGCCCGAGCGGAGGGCCTTGACCACCTTCCCCACCCGCTCGATCTCAAGGACCACGTGCCGGGCCCTCTTGAGGAGAACCACGGCGTCCGCGGGGCCATCCGTCGGGACCCGGGCGGCAAACCGGGCCAGGTCCTCCGGCGTGACGTCGGCGAGGCACTCCGCCCCGAGCATCCTCGCGGCCGCATGGCACTCGCGGTGGCGCGTGGCGTAGAGCCCGTCCACCAGCGCGTGTTTCGTGTGCGTGTTGAAGATCCAGAATTGCGCCTCGGCGGGAAG
>CAZGOX010000371.1:0-2648 GCA_964527955.1 uncultured Opitutaceae bacterium
GTTTCCCCTTGGGGGCTGCCGTTCTAGGTGCCTACCGGGGGAATCGGCTGACTTCGCGGCCGGTTTAGTTGCGGCGCCCGGCCGCCGGCACGACGAGGGCACTCCTTTCATGCATCGAATGCGCCACCAATCATTTGCGGAATCGAATCGCGGCGCGTGGTAGAATTACCCATCCCGGCCGCAGTGTCGCCCAAAACGCTCCGGCCGAAACGGGCGCCGGCTCCAAGGACTCGACTCGGGTCCCGGGATCGTGGAGGATGGCCGCCCGCCCGGACGGGCGGCGCACCATGTCGAGCAAACCTCCAAGCCCAGTCGGCGTTGCCACCCGAGCGCGGATCCTCTGGACCTCGGCACTCCTTGCCCTGGTCTCGCTCCCTACCGCGTCGGTCGCGGCACCGGGCAAACCCGACCCTAGCACCTGGAAATGGAACGACCCCCGGGACCTGGGTATCCCCGGGCTTCGCCACGGGACGATCGAGAGCGCTTCCATGAAGCGCACCGTAGGCTTCAACGTCTACCTTCCGCCGCAGTACGAGCAGGAGCCGGCCCGCCGATTCCCGGTCGTCTATTTCCTGCACGGCTCGACCGGGACGGAGAGCTCGGACGCCGGCCTCGCGCGTCACGTCCACGCCGAGATCCTCGCGGGGCGCATCGACCCGGTCATCTACGTCTTCCCGAACGGGGGCGCGGAAAGCTACTACCGCGACTGGCCGGACTCCACCGTGAAGGCGGAGACGCTGCTCGTCCGGGAGCTGCTCCCGATGATCGACCGGGACTACCGCACTCTCGACCGGCCGGGCGCCCGAGGCATCTGCGGCTTCTCGATGGGAGGGGACGGCGCCATCCGACTGGCGCTCAAGTACCCGGACCTCTTCGGGACGGCGGCCTCGCTCGCGGCTGCCCTCGAGCAGTCGCCGGAGGCGTCCGGGGGCGACAACTGTTTCGGCGACGCGAGGGCGCTCAGCCCCGAGGGGCGCGGCCGCCTCTACCTCTACATCGTCATCGGGAAGGACGACTTCCTTTACCCGCGGCACGGTCCGTTCGTCGCCCTATTGGACGAGCTCGGGATCCGGTACACCTACGTGGTGCATTCCAGGGTGACGCACAACCTGGGCGTCTACACCGAGCTGTCGGGCGAGGCCATGATCGAGCACCTGTCGCGCGAGCTGGCCCGCAACTGCGGCCGCCCGTGACCCGGCCGGCGGTTTTGTGGTGGCGGGGGGCGGCGAATCCCTGCAAGCATAGCCGCGTCCCCTCCAGCGACCAACCCAAAGGAATCCCCATGTCCTCAGGCGTCTCCAAGTTCGACCGCAGCTGGCAGCTGCTCAAGGGCTCGTTCCAGGTCATCGGCGGCAACCGGAAGCTCCTCCTGTTCCCCGTCGTCTCGTTCGCGTTCACGCTGATGATCGTCCTCTTCTTCCTCGCCCCGGTGGTCCTTGCGCCCACCGGGCACAGCCTGGCGGACCCGGCCCATTGGAGGGCGGTCGTCGACCGCATCGGGGTCGTCGACGCGGGCGGCCGCCGGCAGCAGATGGTCTTTCACGACACGACCTACGCCTACATCGCCGTCATCTACCTGGTGTCGATGGTGTGCGCGACGTTCTTCAACGTCGCGTTCTACAGCGAGATCCTGAAGGCGCTCCGCGGCGAGTCAGTCTCGGTCCGCTCCGGGCTCGCCTTCGCGTGCAGCCGTATACGCCCCATCCTGCTCTGGAGCCTGTTCGCGGGCCTGGTCGGCCTCGTCATCAAGGGGCTTGAGCAGCGGTTCGGATGGGTGGGCCGCCTGGTGCTGCGATTCATCGGGATGGTCTGGAGCGTGGCCTCGGTGTTCGCGATCCCGGTCATCGTGTGCGAGGAGGAGTCGAACCCGGTTGTGCTCCTGCGCCACTCGGCGGAGACGCTCAGGAAGACCTGGGGGGAGTCGCTGATCGGCTACGTGGGCATCACGTTCGCGTCCTGGATCGTGCTCCTTGTCTCGCTCGTGCTGCTGATCGGCGGCGTCATCGTCTCCATCCTGATCGGCCACCCCATGCTGATCCTGCTCTTCGTCCTTGCCTGGATCGTCTCCCTCTTCGCCTTCGGCTACATCATGGCGGTCGCCAACCACATCTACCGCTGCGCGCTGTACGTCTACGCCTCGAGCGGGGCGGTGCCGCAGCCCTTCACGACCGAGCTGATGGACGGCGCCTGGAAGGTGAAGAAGGCTTAGCCGGGAGTGGCCCGCAGCCTTGGCCCGGGGGGCCAAAAACCCTAAATCGGGGGTTGATTGGTACGATTAACGGTAATCGGACCGGCCAACCCTGTCCGCTCGGTCTCGGCTTCGCAGCCGGGAACGAACCAATCCCTGCCCAAAGATGCAACCCCCACAGCCATCGACGGTTCCCAAAGAAAGGGGACAAGGGGAAAGCCTTGAGCCATTTGCGGCCACAGCGGACTGCATGCTCTGGAAGGCCAAGGTGTTCAGGAAGGAGGGGAAGCTTCAATGGGAGGGTTTCGAGATCCCCGCGTCGGCGCTTTCCCAGCGGGTCTTCGGAATTGGGTCGCCGGTCGACGCAGGGCAGCTTTGGAGCAACGTCAATGCCCCCGACCTCGCGGTCATGAACGCCCGTAGCCAGCAGGCCCTCCTGTCGGGGCGCCGGGGGTATGAG
>CAZGOX010000372.1:0-2638 GCA_964527955.1 uncultured Opitutaceae bacterium
CCAGGCCGTGGCCCGCGCCTCGGGACGGCCACCTAGGCCGTGACGCCCCGGCTCAGAACGAGGGCATCAGCGGCCCGTCCGAAATCATGAACGTGACGCTCCCGCCGTTGGACTTGTCCTCGGGAGCGATGGAGAACTGGAGAACTCCATCCTGGGGGTTGATCGAGGAGCCGAAGCTCGTGCCCTTCATCGAGCCGATCAGGTCGCCGCGTTTGCCCGAGTCCGTCTTCGAGTAGATATTGAGGACGACGCTGAACGGCGAGTTGACCTGGAAATAAAGCTGCGTGCCCTGCTGGGCGGGAATGTCCTGGTTTGCGCTTTCATCGGCGGTGGAAGCGGCCTTTCCCACGGACAGGTTGAAGGTGGCAGGGAACTGAACCTGCGAGTCACCTGCATCGAGCCGCGCAGCGCCGGCAAGAGTCAGGGAGAGGGCTGCGGCCAGAAGCCACGGGATTGATTTGTATGAGCGCATGTATTGGATTCGCGGAAAATCGGCCCAGAAATCGCCATTAGCCAGTCTAAAGTCACAAAGTAGTGAAGGTAGTAGTTTCTCTCCTTGCCGGGCGCCAAGCACGACCTATACCAGCCTTGCCGCAGCCGATGAAGACGACCCCGATCCACCCTGGCGGCCATCCAGCGCCGCGGGGGGCCTACAGCCCCGGGGTGAAGGTGGAACTGGCAGGTGGAACCACGATACTCTTTGCCACGGGGCAACTTGCAGTGGACCCGGACGGGAACGTGGTGGCGCCGTTTGAGGCTGGGGCGCAGACCGAGTATGTGTTCCAGTTGATCGGCTCGATCCTGGCGGCTGCGGGAATGGATTTTTCCAATGTGGTCCGGGCGCAGACGTTCCTGACCAACATGGCGGACTTTGAGAAGTTCTCGGCCGTCCGGAACCGCTATTTCGGGGAATCGAGGCCGGCGAGCACCCTGCTGGAGGTAAAGGGCCTGGCCAGGGAGGGCTGCTGCGTGGAGATCGAGGTGACTGCGATCCAATGACGACCGCCTTTCCCCTCTGCGCGGCGGATGACACGACTTTCTGGCCCTGGTTTTCCTCCCCGGCCATCGCGGCGTGGCCGGACAAGGGGAAGACCGTGGTTGTCCTGCCCATGGCCGGCCTTGCGGACTGGGGTATCGGGCATCCGCTCGATGCGGAGGAGTGCATCCTGCTCGATGTCATCCGGAGGGCTTCCCTGGGCCGGCCGGCGGGCCTGCGCCTCCTGGTCCTTCCTCCGCTGCGCTTCATCTTCGGCGCGGATCCGGGATGCGCCTTTGCGCTCGGCGCCCCGGCTGCCCATGCCCAGATCGCCGAAGTGGCAGCATCCGTTGTGGCCTCTGGGTTTCGCCGGATCGTCCTTTGCAATGCAAGCCCATGGAACGAGGAGGTGTGCTCGGCCGCGTCCCGCGACCTCCGCGTCAGCCTCGACGCCGAGGTGTTCCGCATCCACCTGAGCGCCCTCGGCCTTGACCTTCATCCCACGCGCAGTCCCGACCGGCGGCTGGTGCAAACGGTTGTCACCGCGCTTCTGGGCCGCATGCCGGAGACATTGCCTGCGGCGGCGGGCAACGCGGGCGAAGGGTGGGGCGGGGAACCAGTCACACCCCTGATGGGAACCCCGGTTCCCCTTGAGCAGGCCAAGTCGGAGGGATTGATGGCGTTGCAGGCGGCGGCAACCCGCCTGGGCTCGCTGTTGTCGGAGATTTCCAAGATACCTGCATTTGCCAAGGCATCCGCCCCAGTCGAGCCTTCGGAGGAGAAGGGAAGGGCGGCGGCAGGCCTTTTCCCGACATTTCCGGCGTACCGGGGCAGGTACCTGCCGGCGATGACCCTGGGGCAGATACAAGCCTTGCCAAACAAGGAGAGGGCGTTGGTGATCGTCGCAACCGGTGCGATCGAGCAGCACGGGCCGCATCTCCCGGTGGCCGTGGATTCGCTCATGGGGCAGGCGTGGCTTTCCTTGGTCCTGGCGAGACTGCCGGCGCAGGAACCGTGCTATGTCGCCCCGCCCATAACGGTAGGCAAGAGCAATGAGCACACGGGCTTCGCCGGGACCTTGATGGTGTCCAAGGACACCTTGAGGGAGGACCTTCTCGCGATCGCCTTCCAGGTGCACGCCTGGGGCTTCAGGAAGCTTGCGGTGATCAACACGCACGGGGGCAACACGGCGGTCGTCGTGACCACGTTGCGAGAGATCCGCCGGAGTCCGGGACTTGCGGCGGGACTGCTGCGCGTGGACGAGGAACTGGGGCTTTCCGCGCAGGAGTCCGTCCACGGCATGCATGCAGGGGAGGTTGAGACTTCCTGGATGCTGGCAGCGGCACCCTCGCTCGTGCGCCCTTCCGGGGCGATGTGCGAGTATCCCGCCCGCCGTGAGGATCCCGGGCAGGTGCGCCCCGAGCTCGCACCGGCCACATTTGGCTGGCTGACGCGGGATCTGTCCTCATCCGGGATCATGGGCGATGCCACCGCGGCAACCCGGGCGAAGGGCGAGCGTTGGATTGAGTTGCGGGCGAGTGCCCTTGCCAGGGCCATCGCTGGGCTCTGTCGTTAGCAAGCCGGCTGGAAAAGAGTTTCCCCTGAACGGGTTTTGGACACCGTGTCGGGATGGAGACCGGTGACGAACGAGTAGCGCCCCGG
>CAZGOX010000373.1:0-240 GCA_964527955.1 uncultured Opitutaceae bacterium
ACGAGCTGAAAACCCGGTCTTCGATTCGGGTTATTCGGTGGGCTTGGTCGTCGGCGGAGTCCCGGTCGCGCTTGAGGCTTACGACTTCAGTCTTAACGCCGGCGACGTCAGTCTTGAGGCTTGCGACTTCGGTCTTAACGCCGGCGACGTCTGTCTTGAGGCTTGAGACATCAGTCCTAACGACGGCGACGTCTGTCTTGAGGCTTGCGACTTCGGTCTTTACGCTGGCGACGTCTGCCT
>CAZGOX010000373.1:340-2637 GCA_964527955.1 uncultured Opitutaceae bacterium
TAACGCCGGCGACGTCTGTCTTGAGGCTTGCGACTTCAGTCTTAACGCCGGCGACGTCTGTCTTGAGGCTTGCGACTTCAGTCTTAACGCCGGCGACTTCGGCGGTGAGGCGGTTTTGCTGGGAGGACATCTCATCCATTCGGGCGCTCAAACCGTCGATGCGCAGGTTCAGGTTGTTCCCCTGTTCGTCGATTCGTTGGCCCAGGTAATTTCCTTGGGCGTCGATTCTTTGGTTCAACTCGCTTCCAAGCATGTCGATGCGATGGTCCAAGCGGGCTCCCAGGGCGTCGATCCGGCCGGACTGGGCGCCCAGCGCGACCCGCACTTCTTGCAGGCCGGCCTGGAGAGACTTTTGGCCTTCGGCAAGGTCGTGGAGGGGCTTGCTAAGCAGATCCTCGAAGGTGCTGCGCATGGCGCTGCTGATGAGCTTGCGAACCATGGACGGCACCTTGGCGGCGCCTTGGGCGGAGTCAAGTTGGAGGTGGGGCATGGTTCCGGATAGTAGCAAGCGGAGGGAGGCGGGGCTGTGGATGACCCTGAGGTTTGCCCGGACGGGCGAGCCGCCCGTCCCTACCTTCCAAACGCGGACGGTGCGAACGCGGGCAAGCTCGCTGCCTACAGGGGGAGGCCTGCGGTTGCGGCTGGTCAGGGCCGCAGGTGGGTCAGGGCGAAGTAAGCCGCGTGTCCCTACCACTGAGGGCGGCTTGTCGCAGCGACTGCGCCCTACCTTTCGAGCGCGGACGGTGAACGCGCGAGCCCTTCGACGAGCTCAGGGCCTCGAGCAAGCTCGCTGACCTACGGGGGAAAGGCCTGCGGCTAGGCGAGGTCGTTCGCGAGAATATCCACGATGCGCTTGGCGCTTTGGCCGTCGCCGTAGGGGTTCTTCAGGGCGCTTCGCGCCCGGTACTCGGAGGGATCCTCCAGGAGCAGCCCGGCTTCGCGAACGATCTTGGTTGGGTCCGTGCCGACCAGGCGGCAGGTTCCGGCGTCGACGCCCTCGGGCCTTTCGGTCGTTTCCCGCATGACCAAGACCGGCTTGCCGAGCGTGGGGGCCTCTTCCTGGACTCCGCCGGAGTCGCTGAGGAGAAAATGGCAGCGCTCCATCAGCCAGATGAAGTCCTCGTAGCCGACGGGCGGGATGAGGGCGACGCGGGGGTTGGAGGACAGGATGCGGCGGACAGGCTCCTGGACGTTGGGGTTCAGGTGGACGGGATAGAGGAGGCCGAGGTGGGCGTGCTGTTCAGCGAGCCGGGCTATGGAACGGCAGATGTTCTCGAAGCCCTCGCCGAAGGACTCCCGGCGGTGGCCGGTGATCAGGATAAATTTATTGCCGCGGGGACCGAGAAACTTCTCCGAGAATGACTCGGGGATGCCGCAGCGCTCGGCCACGGAGCTGGGGCTGACCTGTTGGAGGGATAGTTTCTCCCGCACCCAGAGAAGGGCGTCCACGACGGTGTTTCCCGTCACGTGGATGGAGCTTGAGGGAAGGCGCTCGGCGGACAGGTTGGCCGCGCTCCAGGCGGTGGGGGTGAAGCACCAGCGGGAAATCGGGTCGACCAGCCGGCGATTCATTTCCTCGGGCCAGGGGGCGTCGAAGTTGTAGGTGCGAAGGCCCGCTTCCACGTGGCCGATGGGGATCCGGGCATAGAATGCGGCCAGCGCACCGCCGAGGACGGTGGTCGTGTCGCCCTGCAGGAGGACCGCGGCCGGCTTCTGGGCCGAGAGCATCTCGCTGGTTGCGGTGATCATCCGGGCAGTCAAGTCGGGCAGGGTTTGGCCGGATCGCATCAGGTTCAGGTCGATGTCGGGCTTGATGCCGAAGACGGCCAGGGCCTGGTCGAGCATTTCCCGGTGCTGACCGGTCGACACGAACAGGGGTTGAAGGGTGGGGTGGTCCTTCAGCGCAAAGTAAACCGGGGCCATCTTGATGACCTCGGGACGGGTTCCGACGACGAGCGCGATCTTCTTTTTCACTGGAGGCTGAGGGTGGCTTTCCTGGGTTTCATTCGGAGGTCCAAGAGTAGATCGAAGGGATCCAGGGGCTCCTGTGCAAGAAGGTAGGGCGGAGGCTCTGCCTGTCGAACGCGCGAGCAAGCTCGCTGACCTACAGGAGAAGCGGCTGCGGCTGGTCAGTGCCGCAGGTGGGTCAGGGCGAAATAAACTGCCCCGGCCATGACTGCGGTCTGGCTGAAGACGCAGGTCAGAGTCCAGCGCATCAGTTTGCCCTCAACGGCGTTGAGCTTGGCTTCGACTCCCTTGATGTCGGCCTTCAGTTCTCCACGCAAAGCCTCGATCTT
>CAZGOX010000374.1:0-2620 GCA_964527955.1 uncultured Opitutaceae bacterium
CCCTAGCACGGACTCCTTCCTAGCGGCCCTGGACACCGCCCATGCCTGGGAATTCGCCCGGCGCCCCTTCGACTTCATCGGCCTGGCCGGGTTCTGGCGCGTCAACGGGAGGCTCGGCTCCCTCACCGAGCTCATCAAGTTCGACGTGACACAGAAGCTTCAGGAGTCAACGGAAAGGCCCGAATCGAACGTCCTCTCGGACGGCACCGCCCGGCAAGGGGTGGAGGCGATGGCCGCCGCGGCAAGGCTTTGCTCCTCCTCGGTCTTCAGGATCCCCGACAACGCCTCGTCCGCCGACGGGATCGACGGCCTTGCCTGCCTGCCCGAAGGTTGGCCGACGATCCACTACCCGGCGCTCCTCAGCCGCCCCATCTTCGACGGCGCCAGCTACGGCCTCGTCCAATTCCATCATCGCCGGATCGTCGAATACCTCGCGGCCCAATGGATTGCGGCGCGGATGGCCTCGGGCTGCTCCCAGAGGGAGCTTGAGGCGATATTCTTCGGCCGCGTGAACCGGGAGCGGGTCCTACGGATGCCGCTTGCGCCGGTGGTGGCGTGGCTCTGCAGCGGGACCGAGCCGTGGAACGAGTCCATGCGCCAATGGGTCCTCGAGAGCGCTCCCGCAATCCACCTGCGCTTCGGCGACCCCCAGCAGCTGACAACGGAATACAAGCGTCGCCTCATTGCCCGGATAGTGGAGCGGGCCACCGGCCGCGAACGCCTCTGGATCGACTCCGACCCGGAGATGCTGCAGAAGCTGGCCTCCCCGGACATCGAGCCCGACATAGCGGCGAAGGCCGCCGATCGCACGATCCCGGAGGACCTGCGCGGTGAGATGCTGGGCATAGGACGGCTGGGGCGGATGCGGGCCTGCGTCCCCGTGGCCCTTGCGATCGTCCGTTCGACCGACGAGCCCGACCGCCTCAAGTCCCCCGCAATCGCCCTCATCGCCGAGGTGGGCAACGAGGAGGATCTCAGCGCGCTTGCCGACGTCGCCCGCCAGGTCCCTTCGCCCGCGGAGGGCCTGAGCCGGCTCCTCATCGAAACCCTGTTCCCGGGGCAATTCAGCCCGGCGGACGTCGTCTCCCTCATCCGAAGGACGACCTTCACGCCATCGGATTATGCCACGTTCCCGACCCTTGTCGGGATGTCGCTCAAGAGAAAGCTGCAGCCCCCATCCGCTGCCCTCTTCCTCACGGAAATCCTGGCGGCCCTTTCCGAGGCGCCCCACTTCCCGGGCGAGGCGCGGGAGGTCCCTATCTCTCAACAGTTCGCGTGGATGGCGCGGCTCCTGCCCGTTGTCCTGCGCGCGGTGCTCGCCGGGGAGTCGCTCAGCGGTGACCAAACCGCTGCCGCAGTCACGGCGCTCCAGGTCATCGATCAACTCGCGCGAAGGCCCGAGCATGGAAGCGAGGACGACGAGTCATTCGACGCCCTGACGCACCGGCACCCCGAGGTCCGAAGGCAGTTCATCTGGCGCCAGGTCGAGATATACCGGGGAAGGCATGGCAATGAGCCAAGAACCCTCTTTCTCACCCTCCTGACGGGTTCGGGACCGCTCCTGAAGCCGGCCCTTTCCGATGCGGAATGGCTGCTCGGCGACCTGGGCCACGCATCCGATCCGCGGGTCCGGATACAGGCCCTGATCTTCGTTGTCGAGCTTTGGATCGACGGGCGCAAGCCCCGCCGAATCCGGAATCTCATTCGCAAGGCGATCGCCGATGACCCCGTCCTGCTCGCTCGCTTCAAGGAGCTCAACAGAAGTAGCCGGTGGCTTCCCCTGCGGCGTTTCTGGTACCACAAGGTCGCCAACAGCTTCGGAAGCGCCTTTTGGTGGCGCCGGCACGCCGACCGGTACCTCGCGATAGTGAAGGCGATTCGAGAGCGATGGTTCCTCCTCCGGAACCTGCGGGCCCTGGCTTCCGGAAACAGGACCGACTGGCTCGTCCACCTGAGCCGCGAGGCCGAAGGGGAGTCCCATGACCGCTGGACCGCGACGCATTGGGACGATCTCAGGCGGAGCCGGGGACGGCTGATCGCCCGGGCCGCGCGCACCGGGTGCAAGCGAAGCTGGCCGCTCTACCTCCCGCAGCTGCCCCACGAAAGGACCGAGATGAATTCGGTGCCGAACGGGGTCATCGCCGGGTTGTGCGGCATCCAGGCCGCCGTGGCCGACGGGGAACTCGATTTTCGAACCCTGAATTCGGCGGAGGCCGAACGGGCCCTTCGCTACGCCATCCACGAGATGAATGCGTTTCCCCCGTGGTGCGAGGACCTTGTCCAGGCGCAGCAGGCCGTCGCCCGGAGGATCTTCCTCGAGTGCATCGGCCACGAATGGACCTTCACGCCCGATCGCCAGCGGGTGTTTGAAGTCACGGCAAAGCTCCTAGCCCATGGAAGGACCTTCGGCCCCATCGTTGCTGAGGGCGTTTTGGAGCAGCTCAGGAACGGGGACTCCGCGAATTCCTTCGTGCATCAGGCGGCGCTCAAACTGCTTCTCGCGATTCCCGTTCCGCCCCTGGCTGAGCTCGCGGGGGTGGACGCCGCACGAGTCCGCAGCGGTCCCCTCGACCTCCCTTCCACCGCCGTGTGGCTCGCCTTCTGGCTGCAGCTTGCCGCG
>CAZGOX010000375.1:0-2603 GCA_964527955.1 uncultured Opitutaceae bacterium
TCCGAGGTAGGGCGAAGTCGTTGCGACGAGCCGCATGGGGCATACCACTTGTCATTCTGAGCGAAGCGAAGGATCCAATTGGATGGTGCCGCTCGGATCCAACTGGATCCTTCGCTTCGCTCAGGATGACAAACAGGGGCTTTGGTTGGGTGACAATTCGAGGCTACGTGTTCCCACCCACGAGAGCCCGCACGCCATTAGTCACGCTTCATCATTTTCTGGGTTTCCCCCTGCCGACCGCAAAAAATGATGCATCGCAATGCATTCGGCATTTCGCCGCTTGACGCGTCTTCCATTAGCCATACAACGACCCGCCAGTAGGTTTCCTAAGGTCCCCCCGGCTTGCTCCCGACTACCCACCTCCACTCGGCTTGGAAGGTCCTTGCGCTTCGGCGGAAGGCGACGGTTTTGTCATTCGCAAAATCCAAGGGTCTGAGCGCTTTTGCGATCCTGGCGTTTCTTGCGGCTTCGACGTCGGTGTTTGCGCAGACAGCGCCTACGATCATAAGCGAGCCGGCAAATATCACGGTGACGATTGGCTCAACCGCCACGTTTTCGGTTACCGCGAGCGGTTCAGGTACGCTTTCCTATCAATGGTCGTTTGCGCCCAACGGCACCAGCGCTGCCAATGCGACAAATCTCACTGACGGCAATGGCATCAGCGGCTCGCAAACCCATGCGCTGACCATTTCGAACGCTAGCGCGAGCAACGAGGGAAAGTACCTGCTCGTCGTTAGCAACGGGACGTCGCCCAATGCGACTCTCTCGGTCAGCGGCAATAGCTATGTGACGCTCAAGATCGACCAGGACTGGGAATTCTTCACGCAGGCCGGAAACGGCACTTCGGGGGAGTTAGGCGGAACCGGGAGTGCTGCGGAATTCGAGAGCCCTGGGGCTATCGCCCTGGACAACGAGGGCGATATGATCGTGGCGGACACGGCAGGACATGCCATCCGCAGTGTTTCGCTCGCGGGCGGCGTCACCACGAAGGCCAGTCAGACCACTTCTGGGGAGTCCGCGATAATCTCCCCTGCGGGCGTTGTCGTGGACCAGAACGACAACATCTATTTCACCGATTCGACCGCGGACACGGTCGATGAGGTCGATCACAACGGAAACTTCAGCGTGATCGCTGGACTGGCCAGCACCCCGGGTCCCACCGATGGCGCCGGCTCTGCCGCCCGCTTCAACGGCCCGACCGGCCTGGCCACGGACAACAACGGCAACCTCTATGTCGCGGACACCGGCAACAGCACGATACGCATGATCGCCTTGGGAAGCTCGCCGGTTGTCGTGACGACCATCGCAGGGACCGCAGGCACAGTAGGTGCAGCCAATGGCGCGAGCGGGACGTTCAATCACCCCAAGGGCATAGCCTTCGACTCCAACGGAAACCCTGGAAATCTCTACGTGGCCGACACAGGGAACAACGCGATCCGCCAAGTCCAACTCAACCCGGGACACTACAACGTCTCGACTTTTTCCGGCAACACGACCAACCCGAGCACCAATGCGGGGCTCTCCAATGGCTCCCCGGGCGCCGCAAAGTTCAACGGTCCAGCCGGCATAGCCTTTACGACCAGCGGCGGATTCCTTGTCGTTGCGGATACCGGCAACAATGCGATCCGGGCGGTCGACAGCTCGGGCAATGTCACCACGCTGGGCGGGGTGGGTGGCGGCAATCCAAGCACACCGGGAAATGTGGATGGGGTGGGCACTGCGGCCCTTTTCACGGGCCCGGCCGGAATCGCGGCCGACAGCGACGGCAACGTGTATGTGGCCGACACCGGCAACAATGAGGTGAGGATCGGCTTCAACGCCTCGAACAGCGGCAACCCGATCTTTGGCGTCTTTGAGGAAATATACCTGGACCAGACCAGCGCGTCGGCGCCGACCGCGGATCCGAGCAAATCGTTCATCGCAAAGATCCAGTCGCCCTACCCCGGGACCTCGGTGACGGTACCGAGCGGGCCGACTTTTCCGCTGCCGTTCAGCCCGAACAACACCGACTTCGAACTCGAGGATTCGTTGAATTCGCAGACGGCGCTCGAGAACAAGTATAATGGGACCTATACCTTCGGCTTCCCTGGCGGTGTTTCGGCGCAGTTGGCCGAGGGCGCTTCCGACGCCTTCCCCACTGACCCGTTGCCCCAGATCGTATCGGTGAGCCAGGGCTCCTGGAACCCGGCCACCGGGGCGCTCGTCGTCGATCCGACGAAGGACCTGACGATCACGATCAGCAACTACACAGGCTGGGGCAACCCCGATTTCGAGCACATGGAGTTCCAACTCCAAAGCAACAATGGAGGTAGCGGCTTCGACCAGCAGGCCAACAGCGCAGCTGTCGACCCGATCTCCGGCGTATTCCCAACGACGGTTTTCATTGCCAAGAACACGCTGAGCAACGGGAATTCCTACACGGGCAACCTGCAGTACCTGACGCTGGTTGACGTGACCCAGGCCATGATCGGGGGCAACACAATCGACGGCGTCGCCGGCTACGGCGTCCAGACCAATTTCACGGTCCAGGCGCAGATTCCCGTGGCGACGGATTGGGATTTCTTCACGCAGGCGGGCAACGGAACCTCGGGGAACGTCAATGC
>CAZGOX010000376.1:0-2583 GCA_964527955.1 uncultured Opitutaceae bacterium
TGGATCCTTCGCTTCGCTCAGGATGACAAGGGAGGATGACCAGATAGGAGGGGAGGACGACAAGGGTCAGGGCACGACCCCCGGCCTGTGCAAGCTTGATGCGTGACGAATTCCTCACGAGAGTGTCTTCCCCGTCATCTGCCCCATGCCCGCAAGGCAACGATGAAGCCCCGAATCTCCCTCCTCTGGGTTCTCCCTGCCCTTGCCCTGCTGGCGGGTTGCTCGAAGGGCCCGTTGGATTCGCCGGTCTCCGCGCGCAGCTACACGCAGTATGCGATGTGGAAGAACGATGTGGACCCGAGCCTCACCGAGGAGCAGCGGAAGGAATTGGCGGATGCCGAGTACGAGATCAAGCTGGGCATCCAGATCAAATCGGACAGCGGAGGGTCCGACGGAATCGACGCGGCCTACTACGAGGCCATCGACGGCCGCCCGCTGCGGGATGTCCTCAGGCAGGGATTGAATGGCAAGATTGACCGGCTCCAGCGTGAAGCCGCCGCCTATGGAAAGGCGCTCGATCATGACGTGTACATTGAGGCATGGGAAACCGACCTGCCCTCGGCCGACTACCTGAAAACCGAAATCGCCGGCAAGCGCGATGCCCTCCAGAGAAACCAGGATGTGATCGAATCGGCCAGGAAGCAGGTCAAGGATCTCCAACTTATCACGCCGTGAAACCCGTCGAACCGACTCATACCCGGGCCCTCATCGCGCTTTGCTACGCAGCTATATCCACAGGCGCGCTCATCGTCGCCGGCTGCCACAAGAGCCCGAGCGTTTCCCTGCCGCCGGCTGCGCCGGCGGCTCCGGCCGTGCCCGGCCCGGAACCCTTCATGGGGGAGTTGACCGAGGTCGATGGGGTTCAGGCGATCCTGAGCATCCGTCATCCGGCCCAGGTCAATGAGGACCTCAAGAAGCTGATGGCAGCGGTCCCGGAGGCGTCCCTGCTCCGCCTGGCGCTGTTCCGACTTTCGCCCTTTGGGTATCCCGGGTTTTCTGAGGTGGCCCCGGGCTCCAACGTCGGCGCCGTGATCCTGCGCGTTTCGGCTGAAGATTACCGGTGGAAGTCGGTTGGGATCGTCGGGTTTGCCAAAATTGCGGACGGTGGAAAGCTGTCCGAGCTGATCGAGCAGGGCCATCTCGCCCATCTGAAGCACGGGGACTGGGTGATGTTTGCCAAGAGCTATGCTGATCTCCTGAGGCTTGGCCCCCCCGACGGGGTCATAGCCTATCTGGAGAAGCCGCAAGCCGACGACGTGCGGTTCTGGGGCCGAGTCTCCCCGGAATTGCTCGCGGGCTTCAAGGGCGCGATTGCCCGCGCCGTGAAACTCGGGCTGGCGCAACAGTCCATGGAACGCCGAAAGGCCTTCCTGGGTTACCTGGGCGCGGCCTATTCGCTGGCGTCGCAGGTGCACTCAATTGGCCTTTCGCTAAACCTTACGGACGATGCCCTGAAGCTTGTCTTCGATTTCCAGTTCCTGCCCGACTCGCCCATTGGGATTTATCTCAGGTACACGCCCGGTCCGGCTCCGGCGGTGGCCCAGTACGTCTCCGCAAATTCCCTGGTCACATTTGCCGGCCGGCCGAATGTCGTGGCGCTCGCCGGGCTGGCCAATTCGCTCATGGATTCCGTGATCCGGGTCGACTACCCTCCAGCAGCCGCCCAGCTGAAGGAATTCAAGGACGCGTACTTGGCGTGTCTCTCGGCCAGCGATGGAGGGCTCGTTGGAACGGTCGACATGGCCCCGGGCACGCAAGACGGCCGGACGGGGCCGCAAAAGGAAACCTTCCTCGTGATGCCCAGCCACTTCACAAGGGAGGTGGCGAGACGGTATACCCATGGCATCCAGGGGGCTGTGATGAAGGCCATGCTGGCGTCCAAGATGCCCGTGGCCATGGCCAGCCCCGCGAGTGTCCAGCCGGTTGTGAACTTCGATTTTCGTTACGCGTGCCACCAGGATGCGGCCACGGTGGACGGCATCCCATTTGATGTATCGTATGTTAGCAGATTGGAAAATGGCAGGGAGATCTCAAGAAAGGCGCAGTACGTGGGGGTTGTTGGCGGCGACTTAGTGATGGCCGACAGCGAGAAGTCGCTGCGCGACCACGTCCCGGCGCTGATCGCCAAGGTCCCGCTGGCGGACGGGATCCGGGCTCCGCTCGACGGCAAAGAACAGGCATGGGTGGTGTTCAACGAAGGCAAGATTGTCGACCTGGTGGTGAGCGGCGCCAGGCTCAACATGGCCGACGCAGATGCGAAGGCTGCAGTCGACAGCCTCAAGGCGGAGTTTGTCGCGGCGGGCCCCGTGACCGCGGCTGGGTCGGCCGGCCAGGCAAGGATGACATTGACGATCTCGGTCCCGTACAAGTCTGTGGAGTCCGGCGTGCATTTCGCGCAATGGGCGGGAGCCCAGAATATCAACGTCTTTGCCTTGCTTGCCGGGGCCGCCAATCCTGCCGCGCCTGCGCCCCAGCCGGCGATCGACCCGGACCAGCCTATGCCCGAGCCCCTGTCCCAGTAGCCGGCCCGTCCCTCTCCGCCCGGTACGCCTCCGCCAGGAGTACGACCGGGTGGGCCACGCG
>CAZGOX010000377.1:0-2564 GCA_964527955.1 uncultured Opitutaceae bacterium
CCTGTCCATGATGAGAACGTTGAACTTGAATTTGCTATGGCAGTTAATGTAATTGAACTTCCGGATGCGGCGCTTAATGAACATGATGCTCCGCAACTTATTCCCGAAGGAGCGCTTGTAACTGTTCCTCCTCCAGTTCCAGACTTTGTGACTGATAGAGTATAATTTGGAGTAACTGTCTGTGTTTGTGTTAATGCGCTTATATTCAAGTTGCAAATAGTTATTGATCCAGGAGATGAAGGATCATTAACTGTGTCAAGATAACTGATACTTGATATTCCTGATTGTGTACTTCTGAATGCATAATTTGTTGCAATTGTAACTGGAGTGCCTCCCTGAGGCGTTACCGTTACATTATATGTCTTTGCAGGCATATCAACATCCATTTTTATATGATATATTATTCCAGACGTATATGACAATGTGCTTAATGCCACATATGCATTACTATTAATAGCGTCAATATTAGTATTTGTATTGAATCTTGCTATGCTTGCCATGTCAGTATATGCTCCGGCTGCAGCAGTTGATAATCCTATTACGCTGTCCAATGCAGTGGCAGAAGGAGTTGCATCAAATTGTGCACTAAATGAAGCAGATTGAGCTGTGAATGATTTGGATTGCCAGGATGTGCTTGATGTTAAGCATGAAGGATTAATAACAGTTAGAGTTGCAGCATTGCTTGAAGTGCTTCCATATATGTTTGAAACACTTACAGTGTATTGAGCTCCACTATCTGCTAATGTCAATGCTGGCGTTGTATAACTTGTGCTTGTTGCTCCATTAATTTGAGCTCCATTCTTATACCATTGATAACTTATTGTGGAAGTGCTTGATGCACTTACAGAGAATGTTGCAGTACTTCCTATATTTGCCGTTGTACTTTGAGGTTGTGCGATAATACTTGGAGGACTTTGTGGAATTAATGCATTGCAAGAAGCAGTGCTTCCGCCATTGCTTCCCAGGCATTGCCATAGGTAAGATGTCGCGTTGTCTGCAATATCATTCAATGCTCCAGAAGTGCATTGATTATTGCTTGATCCACATACTCCATTAACAGGTGTTACTGGAATAAGCACTGAACATGAAGCAGTGCTTCCCCCACTAATGCCCAAACATTGCCATGTATAACTTGTTGAATTACTTCCCTGATTTGATAACGTTCCTACAGTACATGCGTTTTGTGTTGATCCACATTGACCATTTATTGGATTTTGTGCTACCGATGAATATTGATATGCTCCGATATCCCATGCTCCACTTGCTGGTCTTGCATTTCCATCCTTATCTATTGTAAAATATGAATACGTGTTTGTACCTTGACCGATAAGTGATGTT
This sequence comes from uncultured Opitutaceae bacterium, assembly GCA_964527955.1. Classification (GTDB taxonomy): domain Bacteria; phylum Verrucomicrobiota; class Verrucomicrobiia; order Opitutales; family Opitutaceae; genus Palsa-1447. Next base: position 1,339 of record CAZGOX010000377.1, read on the forward strand.
GCAGCTGATTTCAGATGATAATCATTGGTAGGATTTGGTGATGATGAATACTGAACAAAGTCATTTTGTCCCTGTGCTGTTGTCAATATTATATTATTACCAGTTGCAATAGGACTGCTATAGGTTGTAAATCCCCCTGAATTAATCAAGATATTATTATAAGAAGAAACACTAGTATAAGGAGATGATTTTCCTCCATTGCATGAAGGGCAATTGCCGATTGCTACGGAATCTCCATTATATGGATACATATTGGCCATGACATTATTGTCAACGATAATATTTGAAAAACTAGGAGCCACTGAAGGTGCTCCATCCGCTCCAATTTCTATTCCTCCAGGACCATTATTATCAGCCGCACTTGTTACTTGTAAAATATTGTTGTAAATGTATATATTTGTAAAAGCACCATAATATCCATCCATAAATATCATCGAATTAGGCATGTTCTGAAATATGTTATTATAGATTTTGATATAGCTTCCTTTCAAAGTCTGAATGCCATCTCCATGTTGCATTCCTCCACCAGTCCAAGCAACGATATAGCCTGAAATCAAATTATTGTACAAACTAAATCCAGATCCTGTAATCTGGAAGACATCAGCTCCATTTGCGCTGTTACTTTCCTTAGGCACATAAATTGTATTATCATGAATCTTGCTTCCATCCCAGGAAGGATCATCAATACCACAGGACAAGAAATGATCAACTGCTGTTCCAGCGATTTTAACCCAAATATGATCTAACTCAAACTGCGTAATGCCTTGTCCATCAACTCCATCTCCCAAAGAACTGCTGAAATTAATGTAACTTATTCTTGTCCCAACAGTTCCAGGTACATTAGCTCCTTGACTATATCCGCTATTCAAAATAAAATGCATCTGTCCATCGCCTGCATCACCACTAACAACCAAATAGTTTGAAGCTGTGAGCCATGTCCCACTTCCGCTAAACAATACTTTTCCATTATGGGATGAATCCTGTCCGATTTTATAAGTAATAGGATTTCCTGCGCTTCCACCGGTTGGCTTCCAGCTGCTTGTGCTGTAAGTTTGTGAACTTCCAGTTGCTCCTCCAGAAATATAAACGAAATCTCCAGCATGAACTCCTGTTACTGATCCAATACTTGTCCATGCAGTTGCCCATGATGTCCCATCATGTGTTCCAGAGCTTGAAAGAGAAGAATCAACATACCAGCACTTGGCTGATCCTGTTGCTTCGCATAT
>CAZGOX010000378.1:0-2559 GCA_964527955.1 uncultured Opitutaceae bacterium
CCGTTGTGGGTAAACACCGGCGGCCGGGAGCTTCCCATTCCAAATCCACCGGCGGCATGAAACCGCCCACGATCGGCACCTGCGCCGGATGCGTGGCTCAACGGGCTGCGTCCACACCCCGAAGGCGCGCCTCCCTGCAAAGCGACAGGTACGCCTGGTGCTCAGGCCGTGTTCCAAGGTGGGGCGAAGCGAGTCTCGGCAGGCGCCGGTGCGTCGCCGGGCCTGCATTCGGGGCCTGGCGCGCGTGCGAACATTGTGCCGCTCGACAAATGGGCGACAAGGGCCGACGTTGGGCGCCCGCCGACAACAGAAGCCCCGCTCCCCATCCCCGTCCGGCGCCTGAGAATATCCTGCAACATGGCCTGGTACTGCTCGCTGGAGAACCAAATCAACCGTCCGCGGATCGCGCCCGCCTGGCATGCCGGCATCGTCCGCGGGATGCCGTCCGTCGTCTCCGCGATGGCTGAGGCTGTCGCCGGGGACGGGGACCGCACGAACCGCCCCTGCGTGGTGGCGCTCGACGGGTACAAGGGCGTGGCGTTCGGCCCCCTTGTCGAGGCGCTGGCGCGGCAGCTCGAGGGCAAGGGATTCAGGGTCACCGTGGTCAACATCAACCAGGCCTTCAGGACGAAGGCGCAGATCGAGGAGACCATCCGGCCGTACCTGACCGATGATCCCTGCTTCGGCCGGGTCTATCCAGGGGCGCTCGGGGATCTGGTCGACGGCCGCAAGATCCGCGAACTTGCCGACGCTTGGGAGGCCCTCCGGGGCGAAGCCGGCCGGCGCGAGGTGGTGCTCTGCCACGGCGTAGGCGCCGCGGCCCCGGCGCTGCGGCACCTGTTCGACCGCATCGCGTACCTCGACATCACCCGGGAGGAGATCATCCGGCGCTCCGACCTGAACCAGGTGGCGCCGGTCGGCAGCGACACTCCCGAAGGATTCCCCTGGAAGCGCATCTACTACGTCGAGTATCCGGTGCTCAACCGGCACAAGAAGCAGGTCCTCCGAGAGATCGACTGGTACGTCGACTCCTCGAGGCAGGAGGACCCGGCCCTTGTGCCCGCCGAGCTCTACCACGCGCTGATGGTCGAGCTGTCCGGTATGCCGCTCGTCTTCAAGGTCTTCTATATGCCCGGCATGTTCGGGGGGACGGAGTTCGGGAAGCGGTTCAACGTCCCCGGCCTCCCCAACACCAGCTGGGACTACGAGATCAGCGTCGGCGACTCACACCTGCTGGTCGATGTCGGCCACGGAAAGCCGCTCGAGATGCCGTTCTACAACGTCCTATGGGAGCAACCGCTGCGCCTGCTCGGGAGCTACTCGAGCCGGGCCTACCCGGACCACTTCCCGATAGCGATCTACATGCAGGATGGCTACTTCCCTCCGGGGGAGGGCGCGGACTTCCACCGGACGCACATGCCCAATCACCTGCATCCGGACACGCCCTATGCCCGGGAACACTTCGACGAGCCCCTCGGCCGCTACGAGACCTACTATATCGTGCGGGCCGACGCCGGCGCCGTCACGATGCACGGCTTTCGCGACGACGCCGACATTGACGAATACGTCGAAAGGGTCGAGGAGTCGGCCCGTTCGGGGAAGGAGTTCGACTGGCGCAGGTACATCCACGAGCATCCCAGCCGGACGGGCGAGCTCCACCAGATTCCCCCAGGCACGGTCCACGGCACGGGGGGCCGCCAGATCATCATGGAGATCGACACGAATCCCAGCCGCGAATCGACCGAGTACTCGTTCTTCCTGTATGACTACTGCCGGCCCACCTTCAATTACCAGAAGAACGACTTCACCGGAAAGAGGCTTGCGCTGCATTTGAAGCACAGCCTCGCGGTGATGCGGCGAAACCGGCGGCAGACGTTCATGTCCGAGAAGATCCGGCCTGCGCCCGTGCCTGTCAGGCAGGGGCCCGACTGGAGGGAGGTGTCGTTCCCCATGTACTACAACATGCCGTACCAGATCAATCGCCTCGAGTTCACCACCCGCATCGAGGACCGGACCGGCGACTTGTTCCAGTGCCTGTCGCTCACCCTGGGCGAGAGGGCGCGCGTCTCCTCCAAGCGCGACCCGGCCAATGCCTTTGTGATGGAGGATTGCGACAACATCGTGCTGCCGGCCTGCTTCGGCGAGTATGTGTGCGAGAACATGGGCGCCGGCGAGTGCCACATCCTGAAGACCTTCCTGATCACCGAGCCTAGGGAGCACATCGACAAGGAGCGGGAGGAGAGGGACTGGGGCGTGGACCCGGCAGGCGCGGCGGGCGCGTGAAGCAGGCGTGGCCGCCTGGCGAGCTGGGATCGCGACACCGGGGTCGCCGGCGGCGCGTCGGCCGACCTTGGCCGCGTCACCCTGTCCGAATGGAACGCGAACGCTCCACGGCCTACGGCTGGGGCAAGTCAACCCGGCGCCCCGTGCGGGCCGACTCGCGGGCGGCGTCAAGAATCTCGGTGGCGACCATGTTCACCTCGACGGACGAGAGCCCCGATGGGGTGATCTCGCGGCGGACCACCGCGGCAAGGTAGGAGAGCGGGTCCCGGTCGGGCC
>CAZGOX010000379.1:0-2547 GCA_964527955.1 uncultured Opitutaceae bacterium
TACGTCCCCGGCGGATTACCGCCCGGCGACTACGCCCTCGACGTCCACCACGTCCGCGCCGACGGCACCACTGCCGACGACTGGGCGTACCCGTTCGCGGTGACCGAAGGCGCCCCCGCCCAAGACGTGCGGATCGTGGCACCCACCACCACTCCGCAGAAAAACCCGCCCGATAGCGGCGGCGGCGCCACGGGTGGCAGCGGATCAGGCGGCCAAACCGGCGGCGACGGCGGAAAGCCCCCGCCCGGACCCACCGGCCCGCTGCCGCCGGCACCCGCGCTCGCCAAGCAATTCACCGCCGGCACCTTCACCGCGGCGTTTTCCTATTACGGCCTGGGCGGGGCACCACTCGACCGCATCCGCCGCGACCTCGACCGCATCCGCGCCGCCGGCTTCGCGCACGCGCGCGTGTGGGTCGACTGGGAACGGCCCACGCCCGCGTCGCGCATCCTCGACCGCAGCGGCAAGCTCATCAGCCCCCAAGCCGACAAGCTCGACGCCGCCCTGGAATACGCCCAATCGCTCGGCCTCTCGTTCGACTTCACCTTCGAAACCTCCCACTACGACGCCACGCAAAAGAGCGGCGAAGGCTACGACATCACCAATCACAAAAATGCCGTGCGCGCCGTCCTCACCCGCTGGGGCCAGCACCCGAGCCTCCGCATCGTCGACCTCGACAACGAAGCCGAAGTGCGCGGCGCCGGCGGCCACGGCTCGCCCGACACCGGCCACACGAGCCCCGGCCGCTTCACCCAGCTCATGGACGTGGCCCGCTCGGTGAAACGCACCTGCCTCGTCAGCGCCTCCGTATCCTTTTCGGTGGACGGAATGCCCAAGGACATGGCCGAGCTCTTCCGCGACGTGAAAGGCGAAATCCTCCTCCCCCACTTCAAACGATCCACCGGCTGGGGCGCCACTGAGGGCCCCAACGCCAAAGAACTCGCCAAAGCCCTACCGGGAATCCCCATCCACCACCAAGAACCCGGTCGCAACGGTCACGACACCACACCCCCCGGCGGCTGGCCCCTCTCCGAATTCGAAGCCAGCTTCCGCACCTCCAAAGCCGCCGGCTCCCTCGGCTGCTGCTTCCACACCGGCGCCGCGTTCGACCTGACCCAGAAGGACGCGTGGGACCAGCTGGATGCCACGGAACGAGAGGTGGTCGCGCACGTGGTCGAGTGGGTGAAGTGAGGGAGGGGACGGCGGGGGCGGGCTCACCCGGTTTCGCCGCCGCCGCGGCGGCCGGCTATGCGCTCACTCGGGCGCGTCACCACCGCCGATCCGACGTAGGAGAGCACCATCGGCGTGGTGCGGACGGTGCTCTCCGGCCAGGATCCGGCGACGAGAGCGACCATCACGACACCCGTGGGCCTGCCGAACCGGCCATGCTGTAACGGCGCTGTCGCACCATCCCGCAACTCGCCGATCGCCCGCGACTCTTAGCTGTCGTCAGTTCGCAATCCGAGATATCTTGGCGCGCCTTATGGGCAACCCCGGGGATACTTTGTCGCGGTAACCCAGGGTCCTGCGCAGATGAGAGATACCCAGGGCGGGCGCCGAAATCCACTGAGGAAGCGAACATTACCCCGCGTTGATCGACCGGAGACAGCATGGCCCATCGAAGATCCATCGATCGCCTTGGCCTCGCCTTGGTGGCTGCTGCCGCGATCGCGGCGGTCCTGAATCTGGTTTGGTTCAACCTCGACAGGCACAAATCGCCCGACGATCAATCGTCTCGATCTGAACTAGCAGCTCTGGCTGCGATTGGATTGCTGGGGGCCGGCGCCATACGCAGCTTGCGCGTTTGGCGAACTGCGGATTCAACCACACCAGTAGAGTCGGCGCGAGCAGTACCAGCCTTGATCTCACCGTCCACACGGGACATCAAGGAATGGATGAACGCGAACATGTTCCTCGTCGAACTCAAGAACAATTCGTCGGCGGTAACTCAAGCGAGACTCGAAGACATCCCGAAGAGCTATGTCCGCAGAACGATATTGACGAATATCGAACCGCCAGAAGCAAGTTACCTCTGCAGCACTTCCTTGGAGAAAGTCGTTGACGTAGTCACCGGGCCGCTAAAGATCACTGTAGGCGTGGGTGTGATCGTAGCCGCCGCCTATAATCCAGCTTTGGCACCTTTCGTTGGCGACGCCGCGGGATTGGCAATTGATGGACTAGCAGAGACTGTTGGAAAAGCCGAAGTCGCTAGGATAATGAAGGCAATCGGCGAACTCAGAAATCAGATGAAGGAAATTGGCCAAAGCCTAGCCGAGGACCGACGGGCGAAGCTCCAGAATCAATATGACGTGCTTGAGGTATCCGTTACGCAGTTTGCTGACATGGTTCATGCAGCGAATAGCGGCAGCGCGGTTCTCGGCAGCCAGGCTCTCGCCACTCTCAACGACATCGAGCGGCAACTGGTCAGCATTCAGAGCGGTGTTGAATTCGAACTTGAGCAGGCTCTCAAGCGAGTTAGTAAGAGCGAGTCTCTTGGCGACGTTGGAACAAATACTGGTCGAAATGAAGAAGGGGCGATTGCCATCG
>CAZGOX010000380.1:0-2546 GCA_964527955.1 uncultured Opitutaceae bacterium
GGACCCGTGAATCACGGGCGGTCTCATCGCCAAGTTGCGCCGGATGGCGAAGCGTAACCACGACGAGGATCGGCTCGCCCCGGGTGAGCGTGGTCAAGGTCTCGGCGGACCGGCCATTCATCCGTAGCTCAATCACCGGTGCGACAGATTTCGGAACCGGCGTCGGCTGGCCGGCCAGGCCAGGCAGCAGCAGGACCAGGGCGCAGCATGCCGACAAGGGCAGTTTCATAGCCCCGCTCCTCCCTCTGGGATTGCATCGGAATCGGGTTCGATGGCGTCGTTGACGCAAAGCCAGTCGCGACAAGCGCCGCGGCCCGCCGCCGCGTCCCCGTAGCGCGGCTGGGGCTTGCGGCCGGGAGCATTTACGCCGGTTCCGGTCGGTGAGGTGCAAAGTTTCATTCCCGCGCGTTCGCTGCCGGGATTCGTGATCCAGTAAAGTGTGAGTTCTTTGCCAACGGCCTCATACATTTGGGCGAAACTATAGCGCATGATGCACTCCTCATCACCCGAGGACTCTCCGTGCTCGGATCCCACTTGGCCAGCAGGTCCCCAGCCACAGGATTCGTTCAAGTCGATTTCCGCCAATTGTTCCACGGTCCACCGCTTACCCGGTCCACCCAGTCCGGCATTGTTCTCCATCAAACTCTTCCAGCGCAACGGTCGCAATTCCTCACGTAATCGCAAATGCTCCGGGTATTCCAACACGGCGAGGTTGCTCAGGCTGGCCTCGTCAATAATCGTGACAGGCTTCAAACTCAATGGACCCGCCAAATTGCCGAAGCGATAATATGGCTTTCCATTTCCCAGGTACGGGTCGTCGGGGAACACAAAATAAAACGACTCGCGGCTATCTCCAGCACCATGGTGATCGATCCCCACGACGTGGAACAGCTCGTGGGCAATGGCGCGGTCGTACATGAATACGCGATCCGACAGACGGATCGTTTCCGTCGTCATCACGGAGGTCTGGCTTTCACGCGGCTGCGCTTCGATCCTCAAGCAGTATTTGGGGCGTCCACGAATGTTCTCTTTCGATAAACGCGTGAAAAATCCGTCGGATCTAGGGACGGTTTGCAGGTGGACGCCATGCTGGTCCACCCGGTGCGAACCTTCGCGATGGTTGGCGTTCATCACGCGTTGGGTTGGGTCGTATTCGTCGTCGCGGAGGCCATCATGCACCCGCAGGCCGCTCACGTCCTCAAATAGGCGGATGCCGGGATAGGCATCAGCCCCAATCAAGTTCCGCACAAAAAAATCCTTCCGCTTGGGATCCCCCTCCACGTGCTTCCCGGCAACATAGAAACCGCGGTATTCCTCGTAGAGCGTGAAGCCGTCGCCATCGGCGCCTCTGAGACCGGCCGGATCGGTCTCGTCATCGCTGTCCTGCTTGACGCCTACCAAGCCTTGATCACGCAACCAGCCTTCAGCGATGAAAGTGCCTTTCTCCCGCTTGGGGAGAAGGATCGCCTGCTGACCCGTGGGTAAGAATTTTCCGGTGATGCGCTGCCCGTCCGGTAAGACAGCGACGGCAGTCAGTTCACCCCAAGCGCCCCAGTCACGAGGCACCACTTGGGCGCGGTCGGCTTTGGCGTGGGCCTTGTCGCGGATGAGCAGCAACCCGTCTTTGCCGTCGGCCAGCCGCTGGCCCGCGAGCGGCTCAAAGCGTAAATCCCAGTCGTGATCCTTCGCGCCGACCGGATAATTCATCGCGATGCCAGGCTCCGCCGATACGCCCGTCAGCCGCCACTCGAAGCTCTCCGCCTGCAGCGGCACCGAGTTGCCAAGCAGGCTGCGCAACTCGGCGACAAATTCGATCGGCTGGCCGCCAGTGCCGTCGCGACTGGCCGTTGGGCGCCAATTATCGTAGTTCTCGGACCTGACAATGAGTTCAACAGGAGGTAGAACGTGAGTGAGGGCAAAGCGGACGGTAAGTTTCACGTCCCAGTCACCTTTGAAATCCGTCGGCGGGGGAATTGGCAGGACAATGGTGTCAGCAAGGCCACCACCTTTTCCCGGAGGCAGCGGCCGGGTCACTCCTTGACCCCATAGGTCTGCCCAAACAGGATCCATGCCTTTATTGGCGTAGGCGTACAACGGCCCGATCCCGACGACAGAAAACATCTTTTCCTCGATTGGCGGAGTGTGGCGCATGTAGCTCGAACTCCAGGCCGGGTCCCCGTGGGCCTAATTAATCGTACGGCTATCGATCGAGGGGGAGCCGTCGCCCGGGGTTAGATTCATGGGCACCATGAACTTCAACGTGTAGGTCTTTTTTCTCAGGTCGATTGCAACGAGCAGGTTGTTCAGGTCTGCTTTGGCGAAACCTGCGCCGGTATCGGTCGTAGCCTTTCTCACGATAATGGAGACGAGCCCTTCGCCAAACTCGAGATATTCAAAATTGGTGTATGCATCCACCGAAACCGTGACCGAAGGCGATCCGAGGGTGTGCGAATACCATGCAAAGTCGCCCAGGTTGGGGGGGGCTCGCTCAGCCTTCATCTCGACAGTACCCGAGACCCGATAGTTCGTTGTTTGACTACCCCGGC
>CAZGOX010000381.1:0-930 GCA_964527955.1 uncultured Opitutaceae bacterium
TGAGACGTTGGTATTTGATTTTAGCGGTGTCAGTAAGTGGATGATTCCGCAGTTCGAATCATTTCTCACTTGGATGGAGAATGTGCTGAATGGCCGCCGTTCGCTTCTCATCGAAGTAGATTCAAACCTTGCTGCGACAATTGACCTCCTGCAATTCACCGAGGAATCGCCGAGCCAAATTCCAGCAACGACTCCCGGGAGTATTGCAGATAGCGAAGAGTTTCTCGGCAGTCTTAGATCGGTATATCAAACCGTATTTTGTCTAGACGACCAAGGAGCGGTCCACGTCCTCGGAATCAAGACCGAATGGTGTGCAGACCTCGTTCGCGGTCTTCTTGATGAACCAATGCCTCTCTCAAGACTTGAAGCGGGAAAGAACGAGCGCGACAAGGCCTTGATCAAGGCGATATTCACCAACAGCAACCCGCTTGTTTTCCAAGACGAAAATATGTGGCACGTTGCCTGGACTAGGGATGACCTCCGAGTCGAATCTGAGCGGTCTCTTCCAAGACGATTTGAGGCCGTGGCTACACGGTGCGAGGCATGGCACGGTCTTAATGGCGGCGAAGCATTTTATCTCCCATTGCAGGACATATGGTACAGTAATTTTCTTGAAACTTCCAGAATCCTTTCCCGGCAGCGCCATGCGGATGAGATTGCACTCAAGCTAATATATAGGCTCCGAAAGCGCCTTGAAGCTGAGAAGTTCGATCTCTCAAACGTAACAATGTTAGCTGCGGTGACCGCTCCTGCGCTCCTCCTCGCCGTGGCGATTCACCGCACGTGGCCACTTGAAACGAGACCTACAGTTGTTGATTTGGGTCTGTACCACTTGATGAACAGGGAAGAGCCGTGGCCGTCCATCCTCAATCGAGGCAAACTCGTCCTCGTCCAAGAGCTCCTGGGGCGCCAAAGCCCGCGGCGGGGTTT
>CAZGOX010000381.1:940-2542 GCA_964527955.1 uncultured Opitutaceae bacterium
CGTCCTCGTCCAAGACGTACTCGACCAGGGTGTGGTTTCCGGAGCGGTCGTCAGACGACTGCGAGAGCAGAATATTGACGTCCATTGTTGTATTGGCTTCGCGCGATTCGCGGACATTAAGACCCCAATCGCCGAAACTAATATCAATGAGTGGTGGGATGATTTGCCTGGGCTCGCCGGGTTATCAGTCGAGGCCCACGCGCTCCTGAGGATTCGCCGGTCGCTGCCTGCTGTGGGCTACGATCACAACAAGAGTGGTGCATCCTGGGTGGAACCTAGAACGCTCCGGGTCTTTCGCTTGAGCACCTTGCGCCGAGAAGGAGCCGAGGATGCCAAGCGGAGAGACCGTAGCCGCCCGTTCTTTTCTGTCTCGGACAAACGTATCATATGCGCCGGCCACTATGTATTTGGCGAGCGCCATTACGGGGTCGCTCTCGATGTCCGAGCGGCGATCTCAGGAGCAATAGGGAAGGAGATCTGCGATTGGATCGTGCAGGTCTGTCTCGGGAGCCCCAGCAGAAATGCCAGCTGGGAATCGGAAAGAGGGCGCAAACTTAACGGCGCTGTAACCGCGGTACTCATCCCCTTACATAGTCAGATTCATTATCTGTGGCCGGCTGTCGAACGTGCTCTTGCACTCCAAGGGAAACGAGTGCCCATCGGGCTCCTGGACTCCACGCTTTTCCTTGGCCATGGCCCGGCCTGCCGGCTGCCCTATCAATTCGCCCAACAAATCCTCGCAACAGTCGAGGAACTTGAGTCCGTGGCCAATACGCGACCCGAGGCCGATCGCCAGCGTCTGCAGATCTTGATCCTCGATGATGCAATTGTGAGCGCCGGTACGGCAGAGACGCTCCTGGGGGAAATCCAACGCCAACTGCAGAAACTGCGGGATGAAAAGGTAGCTTCTTTGCGGCCGCTTAGGCCGATAAAATGGATCCGCTATTTCGCCATCTTTAACTGCCTTGGGGAGGGGAAACATCGCCACTGGCGCGGGCTAAGAAACTTGGGACCAGACGGCGAGATCGAGTTCGTGTTTGAAGAGTACAAATCAGTGGCCGGGATCCCAATGTTCGATCCGCACCATTGCCCCACGTGCAATGAGATTCGTAGGCTTGATCTAATCGCCGCCGAGGCGAAGCACCGGGCAGCAGACGCCGTTGGAGAATGGGCGGAACAACGCAAGCGTGCACTTCTGCCGGTGGCGATCGATAGTCCGGGTTTTCATCCCAATTTGGGTATTCGTTTACCCCAACCCATTGACCTCAGGTCGAGGTCGCTTTCGTCAGAGATGAATGACAGCTACCGTCTTTGGTACGCCGACGAAGCAATTCTTCGCTTCTATGAGCTTATGTACACGTCGTACCCGGTCAACGACGTCCTTCCGTGCCTCCACGGTATGGCGGTTCGTTTCGAAACAGTACACTCCGGGGAATATCGCCGGTTTCGTTGGGCCGTTCTCGATTGGTGCCTAAATAACTGGTGGAGATTGTACGCGCATGCGGCCAGGGCTGTGTTCGTCGATTGTGTGAGAATGGAGATCAATGCTGAGTCCGACATTGCCTTGCCGCTCATGGCCGGGCTCGCCGTTCACAGAGAAGA
>CAZGOX010000382.1:0-2523 GCA_964527955.1 uncultured Opitutaceae bacterium
GAGCTCGCGGACTTCCGCGTGCGCCGCACCGAGGACGTGGTCAAGATGGGCGAGATGATCTGGGTGAAGTGTGTCGGCATCGACGACCGCACGGGCAAGGTCCGCCTTTCCCGCAGGGCCGCGATGAAGGAGATGGAGGCCCAGGCCGCCGCTCCCGCTCCCGCCGCCGCCGAAGCCGAGACCGTTTCCCCTCCCGCGGCGTAGTCCACCTCCAGATGATCGAGGTCAGCAACCTCACCCGCGTATTCCGCACCTACAAGAAGCCCCCCGGCTTCTGGAGCGGCGTAAAGGGGTTGTTTCACCGCGAGTTTGAGGAGATCAGCGCCGCGAAGGACATCACCTTCTCGATCGCCGAGGGCGAGTTCGTCGGCTTTCTCGGGCCCAACGGCGCGGGAAAGACGACCACCCTCAAGATGCTCGCCGGGCTGATCCATCCGACGAGCGGCACCGCCCGTGTCGCCGGCTTCGAACCGGCGAAGCGGGAGAACGCGTACCGCCGCATCTTTGCCCTGGTGCTCGGGCAGAAGAACCAGCTCTGGTGGGACCTTCCCGCGAGCGAGTCCTTTGCGCTTCTGCGGGCGATCTACGGGCTGTCGGCCGCCGACTGCCAGCGGACGCTCGACGAGCTGGTCGACCTGCTGGACGTCCGGTCAAAGCTCAACGTCATGGTGCGCGAGCTCTCGCTGGGGGAGCGCATGAAGATGGAGCTGATCGCCGCCCTCCTGCACCGGCCGCGCGTGCTGTTCCTCGACGAGCCGACGATCGGCCTGGACGTGGTCTCGCAAAGGGCCGTCCGCCAGTTCCTCCAGGATTACAACCGCCGCTACAAGGTGACCATCCTGCTGACCAGCCACTACATGGCCGACATCCAGAAGCTCTGCGAGCGGGTGATCGTGATCCACCGCGGCAGCAAGATCTACGACGGAAACCTCGACCGCCTCGAATCCAGCGCCGGCAGCCGGCAGAAGATCGTCACCTTTCTTCCTGCGCTGGGCATCGTCGAGCCGCAGAAGCCCCCTCGACCCGGCTCGGGGCAGGCACCTTCGGAGCCTGCGTTTCCCGACACCTGGCGATCGCAGTTCGGCCCGACCACGCGCACCGACGAAGGGAAGTTCATCGTCCGCGTCCCCTCCGAGAACGTGGTGGCGGTCTCGCAGGAGGTCCTGAACCGCGGCCCCGTCGCCGACATCACGATTGAGGACGTGCCCCTCGAGGACGTGATCGCCGAGCTCTTCCAATCAAGGTAGGGCCAGACTCGTCCGCTTTCAGAGGTAGGGACGGGCGTCTCGCCCGTCCGGGCCCTTGGACGGGTCTGAACCTGAAAGAGAGCCTGAAGGATTGCCTTGTAGTCCCCGGGCGCAAAACATCGCGGCCATGGAAATCCTCGTCGCCGTGCTGCTCTCCGCCGCCGCGGGCGCTGCGATCGTGTGGCTCGCCCTGCGCGGACGCGCGGCGGTGCTTGCGGAGCGCCTGCGCGCCGAGACGGACGCCCACGAGCGCCTGACCAACGAGTTCAAGGCTCTTTCCGCAGACGCACTGCGAGCCAACCGCACCGACTTCCTGGAGCAGGCAAAGCAGACATTCGCCCAGCTTCAGCAGCAATCGTCGGGAGACCTTGAGAAGCGCCAGCAGGCGATCGATGCGCTGGTGAGGCCCCTCCGCGAGTCGCTCGATAAGGTCGACGGCAAGATCGCCGAGATCGAGAAGACGCGCGCCTCGTCCTATGGGGCCCTGGGCCAGCAGCTGGAGTCCCTGAACACCGCGCAGCTCAAATGGCAGGGCGAGGCGGCGAAGCTTTCCACGGCGCTACGTTCCACCACCTTCGCAGGCAGCTGGGGGGAGCTCCAGCTTCGGCGCGTCGTCGAGATGGCCGACATGCTTCCCTACTGCGACTTCGTGGAGCAGGAGACTTCCGGCGGCCTTCGCGCCGATCTGGTGGTTCGCCTGCCAGGCGGCCAGCGGATCGTCGTCGACGCCAAGGCGCCGCTCGACTCCTACCGTGCGGCAGTCGATGCGACCGACGAGGATTCCCGCGCGGCCCGCCTGGACGAGCACGCCCAGAAGGTCCGGAGCCACGTGGATGCACTGGGCGCCAAGAACTACTGGGAGCAGTTCCAGCCGGCCCCGGAGTTTGTCGTGCTGTTCCTCCCGGGCGACCACTTCCTTACCGCCGCGCTCCAGCACGACTCAGGCCTCCTCGACCGGGCTCTTTCCAAGCGCGTGCTGCTGGCGACGCCCACGACCTTGATAGCCCTGCTGAAGGCCGCCGCCTACGGATGGCGCCAGGAGGCGGTCTCGAAGAATGCCGAGGAGATCAGCGCGCTCGGCCGCCAGCTCTACGACCGGGTGTCGAACTTCGCCGACAGCCTCGATGAGGTCGGCCGCGGGCTGAAGTCGGCGACCAAGGGTTTCAACGGCGCCGTAGGATCCTTTGAGCAGATGCTTCTTCCGGGCGCGCGCCGCTTCGCCGAGCTCGGGGCCAAGGGCTCCAAGGATCTTGCCCCGCCGGCGATCGTCGACACC
>CAZGOX010000383.1:0-2516 GCA_964527955.1 uncultured Opitutaceae bacterium
AAATGGAGTCTGGGCCGGCGCAACGCCGCTGATTGAAACGGCCGGGTTGAATGCTGGCGTCGGCCCATTGCTTCCGGCCGCCAAGGGCAGTGCCGAAAACAGAAACTGGTCGTCAGGGTTGTTCAAAAGGCCCCGCTGGATCAGGTTCGTGTTGATCGGAAGCGACGAGGCGACCAAGGCTCCCGCGTTCACCTGTGAGGATCCACCGAAGATGATCCCATTGGCATTGATCACATAAACCTGACCCCCGGCTCCGGATCCATTCGAGGTGGTCAGCGCGCCGAGTATCTGGGATGGCCTGCCCGACCGGTCGGTCACGAAATTGAATGCAATCCAACTCGCCGCATTCGCGCCCCCGGCGCTTTGGTCAAAGTCGAGCGTAGTGTTCTTGCCGATGTCAAATGTCTGCCACTGCAGCAGCGCCTGCTGCTGCGTCTGAGTGATCGTGATTTGGTCGGGATTGCCCGCGGCCGGCGTAGGAGACCCGACGCCCTGCCAAAGCAACGGCGTCCCCTGGGCGTTGACCGCAACCCGGAGGCCGGGCCCTGCGGGCGTGGAGGCCGATCCAGGTAACTGCGTGCTCGCAAGGCCATTGGGCACATCGGGAAGTTGCCGGCCCGGATTGTTGGGATTCAGGCCCAGATTGTTCGGCGCAGTGGCCGCGGCGGCTGCGGCTTGTGCGGCGGCCTGCATCGCCTCCACGGCCTTCAGGGTGGCTGCCGAGCGTTGGAGCCAGGTCTGCGCCGTGATGGCGGGTGGCGCAGTTGCAGCATTCGCGGAACCGGCCGCGGCCGCCGATCCCGTTGCCCCCCCTGGAGCATTGCCGGCCGTTGGCCAATGAAAGGGGGAGCCCGCGCGGGCTGGACAGGTCGGCAGAAGGAGAACAACCGTCCACAGAATGCCCAAGAGAATGGGAGCACTGCGTGGCGGAATTGGCTTCCGGGACATGGCTGGTCTTCTTCGATCTCTAACAAGACCGGCGGCCGTCCCGAGGAACGGCCGCCGGCAGGGAAAACAAACTTCCAACGGGTTCTGGTCAGGCAACCGAACCCAGCGATGCGGTCCCGGCCCGCCGGCGGATCATCACAAAGCCGATCGCAAGCGCGCCCAGGATGGCCGCGTAGGTCGATGGCTCAGGGATGGCCGTGTAGGCGGTGAACGTGAGCGCGCTGCTCGACAGCGTGAAGGTGCCGAGGTCGATCGGCGCGGCCGTTCCGCTGCTCGTGGGGAGCAGCTCGTAGAGGGTCAGCGAGCTCGTTGCGCTCGTGTTGCCCACGACCGGGCCTCCCGAGTTGAAGGCGAAGTTATTGGCACCGGTCAACGCCTGCGTGAACACCTTCGAGCCCGGAATGTATGACTCCGCGCTCGCGAGACCCGCCCCGCTCAGACCGTTGGTTATGCCATCCAGGTTCTGCGACGGCCCGGTTTGTAGGGCCCCGGTCTGCCTTAAGACAGTCGTGGTCGATGGTGCCGAAAGCCAGAGGGTCTGGTTGGGCGTCGTGGAAACCGGCATATTGGTGTTGGTGCCGTTCCCGCCAAACACCGTCCAAAACGTGCTCGAACTGACGGCGTTGCCACCGCCAAGTGCCGTGCTGAGATCGGCGGAGTTGTAGGCTGAAACCGTGTAGGTGGTTCCCGGCGTGAGGGTTCCGTTACCTGAGCTGCCAGTGGCGGCGAGAGCCGTGGCCGGAGTGTAGTAGTCGGATGCGGGTCCCACATCTACCAACAGGTCATTCGTGGCCCCGGCGTTCGAGAATCCCAGGACCAAGTCGCCGTCGTTCTCGTTGCTCAGGGCCCCGATGGTCGAAATGCTCTGGGCGTGCGCCGCCAGCGAAGCCAGCGCGGCAAATCCCAGCGAAAGGATGATTTTGTCTATTTTCATTTTTTACCTTAGAGGTGTTTTTTTGTGCAGATCGTAGTCAATCTCCAATCAGATCGACCGCTCAGTACGGGTAGGAACCGGCCGGCAGCGCGCTCTTCTTGGCCACGATGGAACTGTACTTGTAGCCGGCATTTGCGAGGCCGCTCGTGGGCGTGTTGTAGATTGCGTCCGCAAGCGCGTCCGCCGCAGCCTGTGCCGACCCGATGGCGACCTGGGTTCCCGTGGCCGAGGTCAGGTAGTACAGGTACTCGGTGGTCCAGAGAGGATAGACTCCATAGTCGACGTTGGCCTCGTTGTAGGCCGATCCGCAGTAGGTCAGGCCTATCCCTGCCGTTCCACCTGAGGGCGTCACCAACTGGATCTTGTGGCTGTCGGATGCGCCAACGCAGGTGATGATATAGATCGTGCTCGTGCCGAGCGTGAACGTCCCGCCGTTCGCCGGTGCGTCCGAGACCGTCCATCCCGTGGTGCTCACCGGGTTCGGGGTCTCCAGAATGGTGTCAATGTCACCTCCCGTGTTGTAGCCTGAATGTCCCTTCGAATTCCAAGTCAACGAGGGAATCGTGTTGACGAACCAGCCGACGTTGGAGCCATCCGTCGTCTTCTTCGGCCAGAGTTGGAATCCGGCAACCGT
>CAZGOX010000384.1:0-2515 GCA_964527955.1 uncultured Opitutaceae bacterium
ACCGCCGTGCTGCCATTGACGCCGCGGTAGGCGATGTAGGAGACCCCCAGCGAAAAGACGATGCAGAACAGGTACATTTCCAGCGGGCTGTTGTAGATGCCGCTGAACGTGTCGGGCATCAGGTAACCCGAGAGGTATCCGACCAGCATCGCGGTCACGCCCACCATCACGCCCGGGTACACCCAGTAGTACAGATGGCTGGCCCAGCCCGTGAAGAACTTGACCACGCGGGCGTACTTGAACGCCTTGGACTTCGCCAGGAACGCCTGCTCCGCGTAGAAGTACGACGACCCCGCGCCGGGGTAGAGCTTCGAGAGCTCGGCGTAGCTGACCGCCGTGGCATAACAGAGCGCCAGGGCGAGCAGGATGCCGAACCACATGGCGGACCCGGCTACCGGGGCGCCATAGAGGGCCTGCTCTTCGAAGGTGAGCCACAGGAAGGCGCCGGGCGCGATCAGGGCCATTGCATTGACCGTCAGACCGGTGAGGCCCAGGGTGGCCTTCATCGTCGGAGTAGGGGTGGGGGAGGCTTCAGGCATAGGTTTATCGGGTTATGATTGTCTGGTTTCGCTTTCGCGTGCTTGGGACGGCTAGGCCCCGACCGCTTTTAGCACGATTGATGCCAATATATTTTCTTTTAACGCAGAGGCATCGATGTTTAATTCCAGTGGCGTGCTACACGTTCCTGTGCAGCCTGTTGCCTGAGATCGCTGCATGGAGGCGGGCCTCGTGAACAGACTTGGAATCCATTCGTTTATTCGGGTTTATACTGCGTTAACGCGGATGGCACTGGCGCCCATTTTACTAGCCTATCCATAACAGGTTGCGTAAACGGTCGTGACTGGAACAGATCGTGCTCTTAACGAGTTTTTAATGGCGCGAATGGACGTGAGAATGTCGGTGATCGATAGGCTGGATCCAGCCGGCCGGGTCGCAATTTGGGATTACCTGGAAGTGCTTGCCGTGCTCGCGGTCGTAACCGTCGGCGGGGTGTTCGCGCGGCTGAACTACCATGCGCTCGGCTACATCTTCATCCTCGCAATCATCGCAGTCAGCCTGCGGGTGCGAAGGTGGCCCTCCGTCTTTGCGGCCGTTGTCGGGAGCCTTTCCTGGGACTTTGTATTCGTGCCTCCCAAGTTTTCGTTCTCAATCCTTCACTTCGAGGACAGCATCCTGCTCTCCTGTTATCTCGTCGTCGCCCTGATTGGCAGCCAGCTCAAGGCACTGAGGTCGGCCGACGACCGGGCCCGGCTCCTCGCGGAGTCCGAGCAGATGCACCAGACGCTTCTCGACAGCGTTTCCCACGAGTTGAAGACGCCGATCGCCGTCCTTCGCTCAGCCGTTGAACAGCTTGACACTGAGGACGCTGCCAAGCGCGAGCGTCTCACCAGGGAGATCCCGACGGCGGTGCATCGGCTTGAGAATCTGGTGAACAATCTCCTGAACCAGACTCGCCTGGAATCGGGGGTGCTTATGCCCCGTCTCGACTGGTGCGACGCGCGCGACCTTGTGGCGGCGGCCAGGCGGGCCGTCGGAAGCCGACTCGAGGGCAGGACCATATCCGTCGACATCCCGCTGGATCTTCCGATATTTCTCGCGGATGCGGTGCTAATGGAGCAGGCCATCGCCAACCTCCTGCTCAATGCGGCGATTCATACACCGGCCGAGGGGCCGATCCGGGTCACCGCAGGTGCAAGCAAGGGCGCCAAGCGGGTCTCCATCACGGTCGCGGACGAGGGGCCGGGAATCTCAGGGGAGTTGCAGGGGCGGATCTTTGAAAAGTTCAACCGGGGCCATGCGCCGCGGGCCGGCGGCCTCGGCCTGGGGCTCTCCATCGTCCGCGGTTTCATGGTAGCCCAAGGCGGAGAGGTATCCGTTGAATGCCCTCGTTCAGGCGGATCGAAGTTCACGCTTTCGCTGCCGTTGACCGCCCCCGGAGCAGTGCCAAACGGATGAACGCGGAACGCAGATTCAACATCCTCCTGGTGGACGACGAGGCGCAGATCCGCCGCCTGCTGCGCTACACGCTCGAAGAGGCGGGGTACACCGTCAGGGAGGCCGACTCAGGGCGCATCGCGCTCGGTGAAATTGCCCTTGAGGCCCCGGACCTCGTGATCCTCGACCTTGGTCTTCCTGATGCCCCGGGCACGGAGGTCCTGCGAGCATTGAGGCAGCTTTGTTCCGTTCCGGTCCTGATCCTTTCCATCCTTGGCCATGAGCAGAGCAAGGTGGCGGCGTTGGATGCGGGGGCGGACGACTACCTGACGAAGCCTTTCAGCGGCGGCGAACTGCTGGCGCGAATCCGCGCCGTCCTGCGAAGGTTCACCCACGAGCCGGCCGCTGAGAGCAGCTTCCAGTTTGGACCGATCCAAGTGGACCTGGTGCGAAGCCGGGTGCTGCGCGATGGCCGGATGATCAAGATGACGACCATGGAGTTCCGGCTGCTCCGGCTGCTGGTCGTAAACCGGGACAAGGTGTTGACCCACCGTTACATCCTTCGCGAGCTCTGGGGGCC
>CAZGOX010000385.1:0-2509 GCA_964527955.1 uncultured Opitutaceae bacterium
TACAGCCAGTCCTCGGCCTGCCTGTTCTTCGGCTCCCCGGACTCGAACCCGATCCTGCGCCTCCGTGTTCGCTGGCCTTCGGGCGGGGCTGCCGCCACGGTTCACGAGGTCCCGTCCCAAGCCTCCACCCTGACCCTCTCCGCACCGTCCTGATGAAGAAGACCCGCCGCGAGTTCGTCCGCTCGTCGATCGCCCTTTCCGCCGGCGCAGTCCTGTCCAGGGGCCTGCTTGCCCAGACGGTCCAGCCCGCGGCCCTTGGCGGCACCCGGGCCGCCAACCCGGCCGGGAGCATCGCGGAGAAACCCTTTGCCCCACGGGCGCCCCGCACCGGCAGGACCCTCTTTGCCGAACTGCCCCCGGAGCTGACCGGGGTCCTCACCTCGAACCCGTACGATGATCCCAGGATGTGGGGTTCGCGCTACCTGGAGTTTTCAACCGGGCCGATCGGCACGGGAGTCGCGATCGGCGACTACGACAACGACGGGCGCCCCGACCTCTTCGTCATCAACAAGGTCGGGCACAACAAGCTGTTCCGGAACCTGGGGAACTGGAGATTCGAGGACGTCACCGACAAGGCCGGGGTGGCCGGGCCCGCCGACGCCTGGTCGCAGGGCGTGACGTTTGTCGACATCAACAACGACGGGCTGCTGGACATCTACATCTGCCGCTTCGCCGCCCCCAACCTGCTCTACATCAACCAGGGGGACGGCACCTTCCGGGAGATGGCCCATGCCTACGGCCTCGACGTGAACGACTCCTGCAACGTGGCCGCCTTCTGCGACTACGACCGCGACGGCTGGCTCGATGTCCTGATCCAGACCAACACGCTCGACTCGATGCTCAGGCCGAACGGCCAGCGGAACTACCTCTTCCACAACAACGGCGACGGCACCTTCACCAACGTGACTGCCAGGGCCGGGATCCAGGGCGTCGCGCAGGGCCACTCCGCCGTATGGTGGGACTACGACAACGACGGCTGGCCCGACCTCTACATCGCGAACGACTTCGCGCCGCCCGACATCCTGTATCACAATAATGGAGACGGAACCTTCACCGACACGATCAACCTGGTCGTGCCGCACATGCCGCACGCCTCGATGGGCTCGGACTTCGGGGACGTGAACAACGACGGGCTGATCGACTACCTCGCCCTCGACATGGCGTCCTCGACCCACGAGAAGGACCAGCGGGGGATGGCCGGCGAGCGCGACAACAACCCCAACGACGAGGCGGACCCCCTGACCCCGCCCCAGCTCCTCCGGAACGCCCTCTACCTCAACACGGACACGGGCGTCTGCCAGGAGGCGGCGTTCCTCGCGGGCCTCGCGACGACCGACTGGACCTGGGGGCCCCGCTTTGAGGACATGGACAACGACGGCCGGCTCGACGTCTTCCTGACCAACGGGATGGTCCGGGACCTCACCAACCGGGACATCCTCAAGCGCACCCTCGCGACGGAAAGCCACGCCGAGCGCGTGCGGATCTGGCTCGAGTCGCCCGTGCTTGCCGACAGGCACTTCGCCTTCCGGAACCT
Organism: uncultured Opitutaceae bacterium; assembly: GCA_964527955.1. Lineage (GTDB taxonomy): Bacteria > Verrucomicrobiota > Verrucomicrobiia > Opitutales > Opitutaceae > Palsa-1447. The sequence continues at coordinate 1,535 of CAZGOX010000385.1, forward strand.
CGGCGACCTGAAGTTCGAGAACGTGAGCGCCGCCTGGGGGCTGGACCAGCCCGGGCCCAGCTTCGGCTCGGCCTTCGGCGACTTCGGCGGAAACGGGAACCTGGACCTCGTGGTTTCCAACTACCAGAGGGGCGTCACCTTCCTGCGCAACGAGGGCGACACGGGCCACAGGATCATCGTCGAGCTGCGGGGCACCGTCTCAAACCGGTTCGGCGTCGGCGGCCTCGTGACGATCCGGACCGCCTCCGGGGTCCAGGTGCGCCAGCTCGTCCTGGCCCGCGGCTACCTCTCCAATTCGGAGCCCGTGCTCCATTTCGGCCTGGGCGACGACAGCCGGGTCGACCTGCTGACCGTCCGATGGCCGAGCGGCTTCGTGCAAACCTTCCGGGACCTCGGCGTCGACCGTCGCTTCACCGTTACGGAGCCCTCGGGAACCCCGCCGCCGAAGTCGCCGCCCAAGCCCGCCGGGTGGCGCTCAACCACGGGCCAGTTCGGGGACATCAGCGAAGCAGCCGGGCTTACGCTGGCCCAGCGCGAGGAAATCATCGACGAGGTGTCCCTGCAGCCGCTGCTTGCCATGCGCCACAGCCGCCGCGGCCCCGCCGTTGCGGTGGGAGAACTCCAGGCCGACGGGCGGGAGGCGATCCTCATCGGGGGAACGACGCAGGACGCGGCGAGGATCCTGGCTCCCTCCGGGCAGGCCTCCTACAGCGCGGTCGATTCCTCGTCCTGGCTTCCGGTCGGGTCGGTCGACGACGGTCCCGTCCTGATCTTTGATGCCAATGGCGACGGCCTGAACGACCTCCTCGTGACCAAGGGCGGCGCCGGGCTGCCCGACGGGACCCCGGACTACCAGCCCAAGCTGTACCTCAACGCGGGAGGCGGCTCGTTCCAGCCGGCGGCTGACGACGCGCTTCCGCCCCTTGCCACCAGCGCGGGCGCGGCCGTGGCCGCCGACTGGGACCACTCGGGCCG
>CAZGOX010000386.1:0-2504 GCA_964527955.1 uncultured Opitutaceae bacterium
TGCTCGTCCCGTACGTCATGGTCCCGAGGCAGATCCGGGACACCTTGAGCCCCGTCGGGCCGAGATTCACGTAGTCCATGGGCGTATCAATGAATCACGGCCGCGATTTTCGCAAGGTGGCTCAGCCTGAAGGAGGCGGTTTAGCCGAGGTTTCGAGGTAGGGACGGGCGACCCGCCCGTCCGGGAATCACGAATGGGCCCGAAAGCATACCCTGACGCCCGGGCCGGGCGTCCCTACCTCGGGACTCAGAAGCTCAGGACCGCGGAAAGATGAACCCGGCCGGTCCGCGTTCCCGCAAGCCGGTCCAGCTGCCAGCCGTAGTCCGCCTTGATAGTGCCGTAGTTGCCAAGCTGCAGGCGCAGGCCGGGGCCCGCGGAGGCAAGCGTCGAGTTCACCTCCCCCTGCTGGGGGTCGCGCTGCCAGTCCCTCCCCGCGTCCACGAACACGAGCTCCTGGGTGCTGTCGTGGAGGAACGGGACCAGGTGCTGCGTTGGCGTCCTTAGCTCCAATTGGGCCGCGATGCCGTCGTCCCCGTTCACAATCCGCTCGTCGTAGCCGCGGATTGAGGATTCGCCCCCCAGCCCGAACTGCTCGCTCGAGAGCAGCCGGGCGGACGACCACTGGCCCAGGCCGGTCAGGCTTAGCGTATATCCCCGGGTCAGCTTCTGCAGCCGCTCGAGGCTCGCCACAACGTAACCGTAGTCGGCCCTGGCCCCGGCCCGCTGCACCACAAAGTCGTGGTCGTGGTTCTGGCCGCCAATCCCTCCCGGGCTCAAGTACCCCGTCAGCGATCCGTTGAATGCGCCATGCGCGTCAGCCCTCGAGGCGGTATAGCTTGCAAGTCCCTGGACAAGGCTCGCCGGCGAGGAGAATATCTGGGTTCCGCCAAAGCCGAGGTTGTTGTTGCTCCACTTGTAGTCGACACCGAGGACCAGCGACTCGTTGAAGCCCGGTTTCGCGGGAAGGATGACGGTGTACCGTCCCCCAACCTGCCAGTTTATGCCCGTCAGGTCGAAGATGTTCTGTGTGACCGAGTCGGCCCGCGCCCATGAGGCGATGAGGGAAACCGTGTCCCGGTTCGGAAGGGGGAGCGTGTAGCTGGCGCTGTGTGCCTCGAGCTCATTCCAATCCGTGCTCCGGGTGTACTGGTAGTTGAACTCGTTGTCGGCGTCGCACAGGTCACCCAGGTTGAAACCCGCATAGACCCGCCCGAGTCCCGTGGACTTGTTCCCGGTGTCGTCGTAGCCGGCGTAGACCCGCTCGGGCCGGGTGTCGGCCACCCGCAGGATCACGTCGGTCTGCCCGGGCTCGGCGCCCCTGGCATAGACCAAGTCCACCTGCCGGAACGGGTTCTGGTTCAGCCAATTCAGGTCCTCGAGGAGGCTCTCACCGGTGATGTCCTGACCCGGCTTGAGCCGAACCTGCTGGATCAAGCGGCTGCTGGGAAACCACTTGTTCCCCTCGGTGCCCACACGCCCGAGCTTGGCGACCAGGACCACCACCTGAAGAACGCCGTTGGACACATCCTGCGGCGGGGCGTAGACCTCGACGACCGGTCGGTCGGTCGCCCGGCAAAGGACCACCAGCTTCTGGACCAGCAGCGCAAGGTCGCCCTTGGTCAGGGGTCGGGAAAGGAATCCTCCTGCCACCGTTTCCACGCCCGCCCGGTCCAGCCACGGCAAACCGTCGATCACCACGGCCCCCCTCGCTGCTTCGGCAGACTTGACCACCCGGTCGGCGGACGGGATCAGCCTGAGGCCGGCAAGCCTGGGCAGCAGCACCGTGCTGTCGCTTGTCGGCGGCGCCTCGCGCAACGCGGGCTGGGTGGCGGCCGGCGGCGGACCCTCCCGGACAGGCTTAGGGGCAAGCTGCTCGTAGGTCTGGCCATAGGCCAGACCGGCGGCAGTAGCAGCCATGGCCGCCAGCACGATTCGACTCCGCCTGGCAAGGCGCGTCCGTTTACGTTCCATTTTCGCTCTCGTTTTCCTTCTTCTTTCCGTTGCCCTTGTGCCTGACATGCGTGGTCGGGTGATCGCCTTGGTCAAACGTCGTGAAGCTCGAGGCAACCTCGATGGTGGTCCCGGAGAGTGAGTCGGTCGCCTGGCCGGCATCATAGTCCGTTTGGTAAATGATGCTGAAATGGCCCATGCTGATCGAAGTCTCGGCCTGTCCGGAGTCCGAGGGAAGCTCGGTCGTCTGATTCCCGCTGCTGGAAACGACGACAGGGGCCGGGGATGCTCCCGTCTCGGCCGGAGGCGCCGGAGGCGCGGGAGGCGGGTTTGGCACGGTGGTCGTTGTCGTAGTCGTGGCAGTGTCCACGGGCTGCGTCACGACCGTGGTTGTGGCTGCACTCAATGTCAGGGCCGTTGCGTTGGCTGAAGCCTGCGCAAAGACATAGTTGGCAGCGGCCAGGCCGGACCAGTCAATAGGGTAGTTTCCGGCGGGGCTTGAAAGGTCGGCCGTCGTCAGAACCGCCGCCTGCGCCGTCGTCAGCGCCGCAATC
>CAZGOX010000387.1:0-2489 GCA_964527955.1 uncultured Opitutaceae bacterium
CCACGAAATTCGGGAGATCCTTCGGCGTCGCCGTCTGCTCGGCGTACTTCACGACTCCGTCCGTGCCTATGACAAACGCGGCGCGGGCGCTCGTGTCGCCGATCCCGGCCAGCCCGTGGAAGATGACGCCGTAGGCGGCGGCCACCTTCTTGTCGAGGTCGCTCAGCAGCGTCACGCCGATCTTGCTCTGCTTGGCCCACGCGGCCTGCGCGAACGGGCTGTCGACGCTGATCCCGTAGACCGTGGCGTTGAGCCCGGAGTAGTCGCCGAGGCCGGCGCTCACGTCGCACATCTCCTGGGTGCACACGCCGGTGAACGCGAGGGGGAAGAAGAGGATGAGCGTCTGCTTCTTCCCAAAGTTGTCGCTAAGCTTCACATCTTTGAGCCCGTCCGCCGCGGCGGTCTTGAGGTTGAAGTCGGGGGCCTTGGTTCCTATGGCTATTGGCATGGTGTAGGATGGGTTGCGTATGGACTGGGTTCGCGGGCCGTCCCTCGAGCGGGCGACCCGGTGGAAGGGATAACGTGGCTCCATGTCCCCTTCTCGGCAAATCGTTTTTTCCTGTGCCCGCCGCAAACGTCACAAAATCCCTTGCCGCCGGAGCCCCCGGGGGGCTTGTTGGGGGGCCCCATGACGATCATTGACGAGCTGAAATGGCGCGGGCTGCTGGCCGATTGCACCGACCTGGAGGCGCTTGCGGGGCGCCTCGCGGTAGGTCCCGCCACGCTTTACTGCGGATTTGACCCCACTGGGGACTCCCTCCACGTGGGCTCCCTTGTCGGCCAGCTCATGCTGCGCCGCTTCCAGCTCCAGGGCCACCACCCCATCGCCCTGGCGGGCGGGGCCACGGGGATGATCGGCGACCCCTCTGGGAAGTCCGCTGAGCGCAACCTCCTCTCGCGCGAGCAGCTCGACCACAACCTCGCCAGCATCGAGGCCCAGCTTTCGAGGATCCTCGACTTTGACTCGAAGGCGAACCCCGCCCGCATGGTGGACAACGCGTCGTGGACGGCGGGCGTCGGGTACCTGGACTTCCTGCGCGACATTGGTAAGTATTTCTCTGTCAATGTGATGGTGGCCAAGGACAGCGTCCGCTCGCGCATGGAGGCCGAGGGGGGCATCAGCTACACGGAATTCAGCTACATGCTGCTTCAGGCGCACGATTTCTACCACCTGCGCCGGACCGTCGACTGCGAGCTCCAGATCGGCGGCTCCGACCAGTGGGGCAACATCACCGCCGGCACCGAGCTGATCCGCAGGAAGCTCGGCGTCCCGGCCTGGGGCCTCACCTTTCCCCTTATCACCAAGGCGGACGGGACGAAGTTCGGGAAGACCGAGGACGGCGCCGTCTGGCTGGACGCCGCCAAGACGAGCCCCTACCGCTTCTACCAGTTCTTCATCAACACCGAGGACAGCATGGTGGCGGCCTACCTGAGGAAGTTCACGCTGCTGGCCCCCGACGAGATCGGGGTTCTCGAGGCCAGGCACCTAGCGAATCCCGCCGCCCGCGAGGCGCACCGCGCCCTCGCCCGCGAGGTGACCTCAATCGTCCACGGCCGGACGGCCTGCGATGACGCGGTCCGGGCAAGCGAGATCATGTTCGGGGGCGGCCTGGACGGCATAACCGAGGCCCTCTTCAACGACGTGGCCGGCGAGATCCCAACCAAGGCGCTCGAGCGGTCCAGGATCGGGGGCCCGGGCGCCCCGCTCGTGGAACTCCTGGTCCACAGCGGACTCTGCCCCTCCAAGGGCCAGGCCCGCAAGGACCTCGAGGCCGGCGGCATCTACCTGAACAACGTGCGCGTGACGGAGGCGGCCCGCGCCGCCACCACGGGCGACCTCCTGTTCGGCCGCTACCTCCTGCTGCGAAAGGGCAAGCGGAGCCACTGCCTCCTCCGGGCGCAGTAGAGCTAGAAGAACATCGCGTCGCTCAGGGCGTTCTCCTGCGAAAGCAGTGAAACCGAGGCGGGCATCACGGTGCGGCCGCCCCCGAAGTCGGCGTCAAAGGTCGCGTGGGCCGTCGCCAAGTCCGCCTTCCAGGTGAAGGACCTCCGGTCTTCGTACGCGAAGCTGAGCGTGAAGGCCCCCCGGGCCATGTCCGCGGGTTGGGAGAGCTCGACCCTTTCGGCGGACATCCCGCAGGCGCCGATCCGGTCCTTCACCCAGGCGAGGAGCACGCGAGCCTCGGCGGCGACCTGCGCGCCGTGCGCGAGCCCGACCGAGGTGAGACCCTTGGCGAGGGAGTCTACGGGATAGCGCCCGAGGAACTGCCCGACGGACTGGCGCACAGGCAGGAGCCGGGCGAACGCGAGGTCGCGCACCTTCTCCGGCTGCGGCCACGCGTAGCTGATCGCGTCCGCGGGCGCGGTAGCGCTGTCGATCAGGATGCGCCTGGCCGTGTTGAGGAGGTAGCGGTAGTCGGCCAGCTTGGCGGATTCGCTGAACCGGTGGGCCCAGTAGTAGAGCGGAAGGTCGGTCGACAGGCAGATCG
>CAZGOX010000388.1:0-2467 GCA_964527955.1 uncultured Opitutaceae bacterium
ACCGGCTTGCCGAGTGACTTTGCGTACCCGACGACGTCCGCGGTGCCGCCCTTGCCGCGCGCCGGCTCCCCGTCCCAGACGGCAAGCAGCACATCGGCCCCGTTGACGGTCTCAAGCCCGCAATCGAGGTAGGCATCCTCCCTCGTCCCGTTCTCGGTGATGACGCGGACGTGTTCCGCACGGGAGAGCAGCCCTTCCACACGCTGCCACTCGGCCGGCGAAAAGTCCGACGCAAATTCCGCCTTCGGCAGGGGCAGGATCGCGTGCCAGGAAAGCCCGATCGCCAGGGACTGGCCCACGAAGATCTGGTCGCCGCCCTCGGCCACCGATGAGAGGGCAAGCCACTCTCCGGGCGCCTCCGCCTGGAGCGCCCGAAGGGCCGCATGGATCGCCTTCGCCACGCCCTCCGGATCCGCCACCTGCCGATGCCCCGAGAATCCCACCACGTGGAATACTGGAAGCTCGGAGGTTGCACTCATGGATCCTGTTTCCAGAAGGAGCTAGCCTCCGAGCTTGTCCCACACTTCGTCAAGCGTCTGGGCCACGGCCAGGAGCCGGTCCCGGCCCCTGGGAATGAAATTCTCGCCGGCCATGCGCTCGAGCATGCGGATGTAGTCATCGTAGTAGCCGTCCTGGTTCAGCAGGATCAGGGGCTTCTGGATGACGCCGAGCGAGCGCAGGACCACGATCTCGCCCATCTCCTCGAGCGTTCCGATGCCGCCCGGGAGGGTCAGGAACGCCTCGGCCCGCTCCTCCATGATCTGCTTGCGCTGGCGCATGGTCCCGACGGTCACGAGCTCGTCCGCCTCGTTGTACGCCCATTCGCGGGCCTTCATGAACTCCGGAATGATGCCGACCACATGGCCTTTCGACTTGTGCACCGCCCTTGCGATCGAGCCCATGAGTCCGCTGCAGCCCCCCCCGTAGACCAATCCCCAGCCCCGGGCCACAAGACCGTGTCCGACGGCCTCGGCCATGGCGTAATACTTTGGGTCGAGGGTCGTGCTGGAGGAGCAGTAGACACAGAGCAGTTTTTGCGGAATCGGCACTTGGTACTTGCTTATCATCCGGCCGCGGTGGGATAGACAATGGAAAATGGCCCCAAAAATCGGCGTCCTCAATATTTCCGACCGGGCGAGCGCCGGAGTCTACGAAGACACCCCGGGCAGGGCCTGCGAGGAGGCGCTCAGGGAGTGGCTGGCGACGCCGTTTGACACGGAGTACCGGGTCGTCCCCGACGAACGGGCCGTGATCGAGGCGGAATTGCGGCGCATGGCAGACGATGCGGGATGCTGTCTGGTGGTCACGACGGGCGGCACCGGCCCCTCGCCCCGCGACGTGACGCCCGAGGCAACGGCAGCGGTGTGCGACAAGGTACTTCCCGGCTTCGGGGAGGCGATGCGCACGGCATCGCTCAAGTTCGTTCCGACGGCGATTCTCTCCCGCCAGATGGCGGGCATACGCGGCCGGACCCTGATCGTGAACCTGCCAGGCCGGCCCAAGGCCATCCGGGAAAACCTGGCGGCGGTGTTTCCGGCGATTCCCTACTGCATCGACCTGATCGGGGGACCGCGCCTCGAAACCAACGAGACGGTGATGAAGGCCTATCGCCCTCCGCAGGCTTAGCAGGCTGTCAGCATCGGTGCTATCTCCGCCGGGAAAAGTCGTGCCCGGTGTTGCCGATGCGCGCGTGATGGGCAAGACTGAGTGCCATGCTAAACCTCAGCGCACCCGACCTGACCCAACACCCGCCCCGCAGCCCGCGCGTCCGCCTCGGCGGCTACGCCCACCTCCCCCGCCTCCTCGACAAGGCACGGGCCGAGGCCGCGGGCAAGGCCGGCGAATACCATTACAACTGCCCTCTCGACAAACACTTCTTCGACTTCACAGGAGTCGACGCCGACTCCCTCCTTTCGGAGGTGAAGAAGGGCAAGTCCGACACGGAGGTGCTGGCCTGGGTGAACGAGCGGGCAAAGCGCCTGCCCTTCCAGATCGCGGCGTGGTCCGCCTGGCTTGAAAACCACGGACCCGGCGGCGACGAGGGCCACGAGTGGTTTGGCGAGAGGATCAAGGCCGCCGGGCCCGACCGCTCCGACATCCGCTCGTTTTCCGACCTGCTCGACTTGGACGACTACGTTTCCTTCGGCGGCAAGGGCTGAAGTACGGTTTTGGGCCCGTTTAAGGGGATCGATGTAGCAGGCGTCTCAAGGTAGGGACGGGCGGCCCGCCCGTCCGGATCCGCTTTCAGGCCTGATACGTAGCCTTCAGGTCTGTCTTGAAAAAACCCATCTGTCCGGGGTTTTTGAACGAGCCCGGGGCATGCCCGGACGCGCGAGCCGCGCGTCCCTACCACCCAAGCGCCGTCCTCAAAGGTCCGTGTACTTGTCGGCCCGGCCCTTCGCCTTCTCCACAGGGTACTTCTTCGCGTTCGCCGCCATCTTCGCCTCCACCGCCGCGGCCACGTCGA
>CAZGOX010000389.1:0-2466 GCA_964527955.1 uncultured Opitutaceae bacterium
CGTCTGGGCCGACGACCACGAGGCCTGGTTTGCCACCTCCAATGGTCTTAGCCACGGCATCTTCGCCGAGCCGATCCCTTCCCCGACCGTCGCGTCGAATCCATAAGCCCATTCATCCCAGAGGAAACTCTTATGAAAATCTTCGTGTTGTGTCTGGTCGCCCTTGCAGCCGCCGCCCCGCTCGCGACGCCCGCGCAAGCCCAATCGCCGTCGTCCGCCCAGGCGGATGCGTCCCGTTTCATCTACGGCACGCCGGACGAAATTTTTCCGTACTACGTCGGGCTGCCGAAGGAGCTCTGGCCGTTTAGCAATGTGGAGCCTTACGACCGCTTCTTTGTCACTCGCATGCCCTTTCGCGGACCGGGCCGGGATTACCCGCCTCCGCCGGACCTGAAATCCCTGAAGGTCGGCCTGCTCGATGCCCCGAGAAGCGGCCCCAATTGGGAACGCAGCGTGAGCACGCGCCAGGGGATCGTCCTGGCATTTGAAGAGGTGAACCGAGCACGCCAGCCGGGCCAGCTCCCCTTCGAATTGATTGAACGAGAAGGAATCGCCCAATGGGGCGGCGCCGGCAATCTCGCGGTGAATTTTGCCGATCAGGGCGTGCTCGGGTTCCTGGGCACGATCGATGGAACCGATGCCCACGTCGCGCTGCGCGTCACCCTCAAAACCGAAGTGGTCATGGTCAACACCTCGTCCGGGGAACCGAGTATGACCGAAACGAACATCCCTTGGCTCATTCGCGTCATTCCCGATCATCGGCAGGAGGCGGCACGCCTGGCCGAGGCGATCGTTCACCGGTTCGGTTGCAAGCGAATCGCCATCCTGCGAGGCGGGGACCGTTATGGACGTATCAGCGTCGGCGCCTTCAGGAACTACGTCCGACGCCTGGGCTACCCTGTCGTGCAGGAACTGCTCTTCACTCCCAAGAAAGAAGATATTCATTACCAAATCGACGCCATCAAAGAGTCCCAGCCGGACGCGATTTTCTTTATGGGCGAGCCGACTGACATCGCTAACTTCGCCAAGCAGTTTCGCCAGAATGGCATCCATGCTCGGTTCTTCGGCACGGATCTCCTTATGGATGATCACTTCCTGCAGATCGCCGGCGATGCGGCCGAAGGCACCGTGATCACCACCTTTTTTGATCCGGCACGCGAGGATCCTCTCTGGGTCGGGTTCGTGGCTCGTTTCCGGGAGCGCTGGGGCCATGAGCCCGACCCCTATGCCGCCTATGCCTATGACGGAGCCCAGATCATGATCCACGCCATTCAAAGTGCGGGCCCGAATCGTTGGCGAATCCGGGATCAGGTATGCAACTTAGACTTTTATAAAGGCGTCACAGGCTGGATGCGGTTCGACGGCACCAGCACCAACATCGCACCGGTGCGGTTGGTGCGATTCGATCACGGGCGCCGCGTCGTCGAACCGGAGCCGGAGTTCTCGCCCGCTGTCGCCCAGGGCCTATAGCCCGCCCATTCCGTGCCCGTCGGATCGCGCCGCCTGCTCGCTTGGCTGCTCCTCGCCCCGTTGGCAGGCGGCGCCGATGTGCCGCGTGTGACGCTAGGGCTCGTGGTGCCGCCGTCCGAACCAAATGCGACGAGTATCCTTCGCGGTGTGCAACTGGCCGTCGCCGCGGCAAACGGAACCGGCCAGCCGCCGGTCGGCCTGGAAGTGCGGAGCGAGGACGGTCAATGGGGGACCGCCGGCAACGATGCGGCGATCCTGGTTTCCGAGCGTAAGGTGGATGCGATCATCTCACCGTCCGATGGGGCCACGAGCCACCTCATTCTCCAGGTTTCCGGACGCACGCAGGTGCCGGTGGCCAGCCTTTGCTCCGACTCGTCGGTTACGGATGCCGGAGTGCCCTGGGCCATACGCGTGGTTCCGCGCACCGATCAGGAAGCCGAAGCCCTGTTCGCTGCGGCACGGCGGGCGGATCGTTCTCCGCTCCATTGGTGGGCAGTCGTCCCAACAGGGCGTCCGGGACGTGCGGTCCGCCGCGACCTCGAAACAGCCGCGCATGCCACCGCAACCCAGCTGGACCAGATCCTTGATGCCAGCGGACCGACAACGGACCTCGCATCCCAAGTTCACTTGATCGTTGCGGCCGCTCCAGGCGGTGTGCTGATTTGGCTGCCGCCTTCGCAGGCGGGAGCGTTTGCCGCCGCGATGCGGGCCGCGGGCTACGGCGGTCGTCTGGCCGGACCCAGTCCGCTAGATTCGCCGGAATTCGTCGCCGCCGCGGGCGCCGCCGCGACCGGAGTTCAGGTAACAAATTTCCGGGCAGACATTGATCTTCGCGTGCGGGCGGGGAAGTTCGAAATGCAGTTTCGGCGGAGATATGGCGTCGAGCCCGACTTCAGCGCGGCGGCGGCATACGATGCCGCGGGAGTGCTGATTGAAACCCTTCGTCGCGCCGATAGAGTCGCTGGCGACCGCCAATTTCCGCTTGCCGTCCCCACC
>CAZGOX010000390.1:0-2453 GCA_964527955.1 uncultured Opitutaceae bacterium
CGCCCGGATAACTGCTTGCCCGGCCATCGCGCCGACCTATCCTGCGTTCCCAGGTTCGGGCGACGGTAGCTCAGCTGGACAGAGCATCGGTTTTCTAAACCGATGGTCGGGAGTTCGAGTCTCCCCCGTCGCGCCACCTTTCGCACGATTGACAATGCAGTTCACTTGCTCGTCTTACTGGAGCCAACATGGCGCTGCCCGGATACGAAGCCCTTCTCGAGTATCTTGCGGTCCAGGAATCGGACTGGATGATGAGCCCGGCCGAGCGCCTCGCAATCGTCGGCCTGCTCCAGATCCTCAGGCCCGCTCGGACCCTTGAAATCGGCTACGGTTTCGGCGGATCCACCAAGAGGCTCAGCGCTTTTTCCGGGGCGGTGGTCACCGTGGATATCGATGCAAAGGTCAAGGAGGCGTCCGCCCGCTTCCCCAACGTGTCGCCCGTGCACATGAGCAGCGGCGAGGCCCTGCAAAAGCTGTCCGGCGAGCGCCAGCGCTTCGACCTATGCCTGGTCGACGGAGACCACTCGGAACAAGGAGCCTATGAGGACCTCAAGGGGGCGATTCCACTAGCTGACGTGATTCTCGCTCACGACTCGGCAAATCCGGACTGCAGGATGGGCTACTGCCGGGCCCTGGCCGAGGCGGACGTCTACGCCGATTTGGATTTTGTCGATGGCCGCCTTCAGGTCGACGGGCCTTGGGGCGGATTTGGCGTGGTGCTGCCCGGCCTCAGGCGGAACCAGTCGCGGCACCACACCCCGAGCATAATTTCCTCCTTCCGGCTGCTGACGGCCGAGCTCGCGAGGCGCCGGACCTTCTGGAGTCGGATCAGGCGGAAGGTCTGCCCGACTCGCTCCTCTTGACAGCGAGTCCATGCGCCAGTCGACCCTGACCTTCAACAAGGAGATCCTCCTGGGCGAGTGCGGCGCGCTCGTCCTCGCCAACGTGACGGCGCCGGTGCTGTCCCGCTTCACCCGCAATGCAACCGTGATTTCCTCTGCAGCGGTCGCTGCGACACTGGTCGGAGGCGGGTTGTGCTGGCTGGCCGCCCGCATTTACGACCAGACGAGAGAGCGCAGATTCCATGCGGGCACGCTGGCCCGGGACATCACGTACTTCACCCCGGCTGCGATCGTCCTCGGCTTCTGCGTCTACGACCCGGCGATCTATCTGGTATCCCACCACCTGCTCGTTCGCGGCCAGGACGCCTGGTTTTCCGTCGTCGTCGGTCAGGTGGCCGCGTTCCTGCTCTTCCTTGCCTCCCTCAACGCCTACCGGCTCGTGCTCCTCAGGCTCCGGGGGACGACACTGTAGCGCGGCCTTCAACGGCCCCGGCGGACTCCTCCGCAAGTTTGGCAAGCAACCCGCGAAGCGTCTCCTCCTGTTCAGCCGGGTCGAGCTTGTACCCCGCAAGCCTCGTCCTGTACTCGGGCAGCCTGGCAAGGAAACGCTCCAGATCTTCCTTGGTGGCCGACTCCGCGTATTCGCCCAGGCCCGACCTTCGCAGGAACAGCGCATTGTGGGTCTGCTCAAACTGCTTCTTCAGCGGCACGCCGAAATACGGCTTCCTAAGGAAGATGGAGTCGGCGATCAGCGAAAACCCGGTCGTGCCGATGATGGCCTTGCAGGAACTGAGATCCGTGAGGTAGCCCGGTCCCTGGGCGCGGTGGATGATGTTCCCATCCACGCCGACCCGGTTGTGGCAGTAGACGATGAACGTCCCGTCCAGCGCCTTGAGCACCTCGATCAGCTCCGGATTCGGCTTCGTCAGGTAGACCAGCACATGGGGACCATCCGTGGGCTGCAGCGACCTGATTTCGTTCTGGATGATAGGGGCGACAACGTGGACATGGGGAGCCTGGGGCTCCGGCATGCCAAAGGACTTCACGATGTATTCGGAGGCCCCAAACGTGACGACCTGAGTCGTCAGGCGGGCCAGGTGAAAGGCGAATGCGCCCGCTTCCCGCGGCCTCCGCATATGGCGGAGCTCATTCTGATTATCCATGCTGATCAGTGGCTTTTGAAGCCAGTGGGCCGCGGCCGTCGTGAACGGCTCATAGGCCGTGATGAAGACGTCAGGGCGGAAGTCCTTCAGCTCCCGCATCAGCCTCGGGCCGTTCCTGAAGAAGAAGGGGAAGACGCGGGAACTCCCCCGAAGGGTCCTCCAGAGCGAAAGGCCGTTGTCGTCGAAGCATAGGTGGACGCCCTCGATGCGGACGGGCTGGAATGCGGCCAGGCACTTCACGGCGCGGTCGCCGTAGGTCAGGATCTTGACCGCATGCCCGTCGCCGCGAAGCAGGTTCGCGATCTCAATCGCCTCGAAGACGTGGCCCAGGCCCTCCCCCGATACTCCGTATACGATATTCATGCCTCGGCAGGGCGTTGTCCTTCAACCCGCGCTAGCGGGAGGCTGCGGCAAAGAGCATTTTCCTGTGCGCCGCGTCCTTCTTCCT
>CAZGOX010000391.1:0-2437 GCA_964527955.1 uncultured Opitutaceae bacterium
AAGGCGGAACAGATGGTCCGCCTCCTCCATCGGAAGGCTGGAGGTGTCGAATGTTTGACCGACCTCCATGACGCTCGGGACGGGAAGTCCGTTCCGGGTTGCCGGGGTGTACACAAAGCCTTGGGCGGCCGCAGCAAGGGCATAGCCAAACTCGAGCCTCGAGCATGATACGATTCTCACCCTCACCACGTGGCCGGTTTCGCTCAAGAGCAGCTTTGTCCTTGCTTGGCCGGACACCTTCGCTCGTTCGAGTTCGTAGGGATAAACGACCGGGAGAGCGTCCAGGACCGCGGGAGTCGTGCTCCCGGGCGAATCATCCCCAACCGGCTCGACATCGAACAACCCCCTAGCCTTGGCCTCGTCACCTGGGTCCTCCTCAAAGACCACCTCCTGGGTCACTGCTTGGTTGACAGGCTGGCCGTTCACCGTTGCGGGCCTGAACTTCCATTGAAGAATCGCGCGAATCACCGGCTCCTCGAAAGCCGGGTTGTTGGACTGAATCACCACCGGGTTGGACACGTGCCCCGTCTTATCCACCACAAAGTGCACAGTCACATCCCCCCCGAGGCCGCTCGCCATCATCGCGCCGGGGTAATTCGGCCGGGGTGCGAACAACAGTTTGAAGGGGGTCGACGGGATAGTCGGCAGGTCTCTTCCTGACGAATTCCCGGCGCCCGTGCCAGAAGACGAACCGGGGGCGCGGTCCGTGACCGGGCTGCGGACGGCCTCCTGGACATCGAGGACATGGAACGCCGCCACGCTCTCGCCCAGCTTAAACTTGATCGGCACGCGGGCCCTCGCAATCGTCGCGGTGCCGCGTAGCATCGGCGGCTCAAAGCGCCAGGATGCGACAGCCTGGACCGCCGCGTAGCCAAACTCCGGCCTGCTTGCCCTCACGATCCGCGGCAGGTCCACGGTGCCGTCCTCCTCGATGAGGAATTCGACCTCGGCGTCGCCGGGGACGTCGCCGCCGAGCATGGCCCGGGGATATTTCGGCGTGGGAGCCGAGAGCGGAATCGGCCTCGTGTCCAATTGGGAGATCGAGCTGACGGCGCCCGGCACGCCCTCGATGTCGAAAAGGCGTGTGGCGTCGGGATCGGACGGCGTCCGGCCGTCGAATTGCTGGCTGAATCCCATGATGGCCTCGACCGGCTTCCCGTTGGCCATGGCCGGGGAAAACTCGAAGCCCTGCACGGCGGCTGCGACCGCAAAGCCGAACTCCGGCTTTGTGCTGGAGACGATCTTGACCCCCGTCACGTGCCCCAGTGCGTCAATCTGCAGGGTCGCGCTGGCCTGCCCCGTCACGCCGTCGCGCCTGAGTGTGTAGGGATAGACGACGGGGAGCATGCTCAATACCTGCGCGGGCTTGTAGTCCCGTGCATCTGCCGCCGGGGGCCCGACGCTGTACGGAACGTTTTCAGTGTCGCCGTTTCGCTCGAAGATGAGCGTCTGCTCCATCCTCACCGGGACCGGGCGCCCATCCTGGAGCGCGGGGGAGTACCGCCATTTCCGGATGGTCTCGAGGGCCCCGTCATTGAAGACCGGGTTGGTCGAGGAAACGACCTCGGGCTCGGTGGGCGTGCCCGCTTTGTCCAGGATGAACCGGATCACGACCGAACCGGTCCCAACCTCCGCCGCCGTTCCCTCCGGGTACTCAGGTGCCGGCGTAAAGATTTCGCGCGGAGGCTGATTTGCGTCCTTGGGCGTCCCGTCAGCGGCCGCCTGCCCCGGCTGAGCGCCGCAGGGCAGGGCGGCCACAGCCCAAAGTGAAGCGCAAAGGCACGTCGCGCGAAGATGCGGCAGCCTCCTGCGGGGCCAGGTGTGTTGGAGAGGCATCAAGCAGTTTCCAGGGGGGCAAGATTCAGCCAGCGCAACCATGCGATTGCCTTGAGCCTGCCAATTCAAGCCTCAATGCCGCCTTAGCCGCCGGAATCCGCCGGAGCTCCCGGCACAAAATCGATGGGCATGCGCGCCCGCGCCACCACCGCTTTGCCATGGACTGTCGGCGGGCTGAAGATCCAGGAGGCGACGGCCTCAACCGCCGCATAGCCATACTCCGGACCGCTCGCCTTGACGATCCTTGGCAGCCGCACGCCGCCGTCCTCCTGGATAAGGAACTCGACCACGGCGGAACCATTGCCCAACTTGCCCGGTGCCGACGCTGGATACAGGGGAGGCCGCTGGGAGAGGGGTTGTGGCATGGAATCCAGTGCGGCAATCGAAACCACCGCGCCGGGCCGCGCCTCCAGGGAGAGAAGGCGTTCATCGTCCGGGGCCGGGGGCTCCTCGTTGTTGAAGTCCTGTTCATACCGCACACGGCTTTTCACCGGATGGCCATCCTTTGTGGCCGGCGTGAATTGATACCCCTGCAGGGCAGCTCCGAGGGCCATGCCGAACTCGGGCCGTGTGCTTGAGACGATTCCCACCTGCAGGACCC
>CAZGOX010000392.1:0-2432 GCA_964527955.1 uncultured Opitutaceae bacterium
CCGCGCCCTATCCGTTCACCACGCTCCAGCCGCAGATCGGCGTGATGGAGCATCCCGACGAGCTCCGCGGAGGCCGCAGGCTGCTGATTGCCGACATTCCGGGGCTTATCGAGGGAGCGAACGAGGACCGGGGCCTGGGGCACCGGTTTCTGCGGCACATCGTGCGATGCAACCTGCTCCTGCTTCTTGTCGACATGGCCGGGGCGGACGGGCGCGACCCGCGCGGCGACTACAAGCACCTGCTGAACGAGCTCAAGCTGTACGATCCCGCGCTCGCGAAGAAGCCGCGGCTCGTCGCCGCGAACAAGATGGATCTGCCCGCCTCCAAGGCGAACCTGGCCGCCTTCAAGCGGCGGTACAAGGTGCCGGTCGTGCAGATTTCCTGCCTGACCCGCGACGGATTGGACCGGCTTGGGAGGGATCTCCTGGCGCAGGTTGAAAAGGCGAAGAAGAAGGCGGCAAAGCCCGCCTAGGCGGCATGGGACCCTACTGGCCTGAATTCCTGAAGGTGTCGATCGCGCACCTGCTCGCAGTCGTGAGTCCCGGCCCCGACTTCGCGTTGGTGCTGCGCCAGAGCCTGACCCATGGCAGGCGGACCGCCGTGTGGGCGGCGATCGGCATCGGGAGCGCCCTCTGCCTTCACTTTACGTACTCCATGTTCGGCCTCGGCCTTCTGCTGCTGGGCTCGCCCGTGATATTCACGGTGTTCAAGTTCGCCGGGGCCGCCTACCTTGCGTGGCTGGGCGTCCAGGCCCTGCGCACGGCACCGTTCCGACGGAACACGGACCCGGGAAGAGCCCCCACGCAGGCGCTCCAGAGCGCGCACTCAGCCTGGACGACCGGCTTTCTGTGCAATGCCCTCAATCCCAAGGCGGCCCTGTTCATGATTGCGATCTTCGCCACGCTCATCGGCCGCGGGACGCCGTTGCCCGTCAAGGCCTTCTACGGCGTGTGGATATCCCTGACCACGATGGCCTGGTTCTCGCTGGTGGCGGTGGCCTTCACGCGGGAGCGCGTGCGGCGCGCCTACCTTCGAAGCGGAGCCTGGATCGACCGGGTGATGGGGGCGGTCTTTCTCGCGTTTGCGGCGAGCCTTGTCGCCGCCTCGCTCCGCTGACCGGCGCTACAGGTAGATTGCGCCGCCGAGCAGGCGCTCGCCCTCGTAGAGGGCGAGCACCTGGCCGGAGGCAAGGGCCCTCTGGGGATTCTTGAACCGGATCCTGGCGGTCCCGCCGCCCTCGGGGATGAATTCGAGGGGAACCCGCGGATCGCGGTAGCGCACGCGGCCCTCGAGACTTGCGATGGCCTCGCGGGGCTCCCCGGTCCAGCTGAGGCTGTGCACCCTCACGTCGGACTGGAAAAGTCCCGGGGCTTCGGGGTGGTCGAAGGCGACCAGCAACGCGTTGTCCGAGGCGCGCTTCCCGACGACGACGTAGCGCTCCCCCTGGGAATTGGAGGGGACCCTCATGCCCCGCCGCTGGCCGAGCGTGTAGTAGTGCAGCCCGCGGTGCCGCCCGAGCTCGCGCCCGTCGCTTGCCCGGACGATGGGTCCGGGGCTCTCCGGCACGAAGGCGGTGAGGAAGTCGGCCATCTTCACCTCGCCAATGAAGCAGATGCCCTGGCTGTCCTTCTTGTCCGCGGTCGCGAGCCCGGCATCGCGGGCAAGGCGGCGGACTTCCGGTTTCGCGAGGTCGCCGATGGGGAAGAGCGCATCCTGGACCTGCTCCGGGCCGAGCAGGGCCAGGAAATACGACTGGTCCTTGTTCTTGTCGGCCCCCTCGAGAAGGGCAGCGCCGTCCCGCCGGGCATAGTGCCCCGTCGCGACCGAGGAAAACCCATGGTCCTTCGCCCAGGCGCGGAAGACGCCGAACTTCATCTCCCGGTTGCACATGGCGTCCGGGTTCGGGGTCTGCCCGCACGCGTAGCCGTCCAGGAGATACTGCACGACCCGTTCACGGTAGTCGCGCATGAGGTTGACCACCGTGAACTCGATCCCGATGCGGTCGGCGACCCTTCTGGCGTCCTCAATGTCCTCCTGCCAGGGGCAGCGGCCGAGCACGTTCTCCTCGTTGATCCAGTTCTTCATGTACGCCCCGGCGACGTCGAGGCCTTGTTTCTTGAGAAGAAGGGCGGCCACGGAGCTGTCCACGCCGCCGGACAGGGCGACGAGGATGCGCTGCCATGGGATTTTGGGAGATGACATGAGTTGGCCTGCTGGATGCTGACGGCAGGCATTGAAGCTAGAACGCAAAGGCCTTCTGTGCCGATATATTCTGAATGGCGTTTTATGCGACCATGCTCGGTTTCGGTTTCCATTATCCCAATCCTTGATCCCTAACAGGGTGTTGAAAAACTACGATGGCCGGAGCAACAAACTATTTTGGCCGCGAGCAAGGCGGGGCTGCCGGTGCAATGCTCAGCGAGCCTTGCCC
>CAZGOX010000393.1:0-2423 GCA_964527955.1 uncultured Opitutaceae bacterium
AAGTCCCGAAGGCACGGCATGGCGCAGGGCGTAGCGCACCAGTTGGAGAGAGCTCATGGTCCACAGCCGCAGGATTTCCCGCCCCGGCGGGTTGTTCGACACGACCGAGTCGAGCCTGGGCACGTAGGCCCGCGTTTCCAGCGATGCGTTGAGCCTCCTTCCCAACTCCGGCAATTTTCCGGTCGCCCGCGAATGGAGGATCTTGACGCGGGCGCAGGCAAAGTTCGTGTGATGCGGGACAAAATCGTATTCCGGCCCCAGGACGGCAAAGCGCACCGCGGATCCGTACATGACCTTCTTGAAGCTCCTCTGGTCGCTCAGATTGGAGTAGTGGCGGTCTCCTTCGACGAACCGCCGGTGGTACTCGTCGTACTGCCTGAGCCAGTCCTGGAACAGCCGCTCGACTTCGGGCCCGCGGCGAAATCCCAGGATGCCGGTGTTGAATTCAGGGAAGGCGTCGGGAATGCCCTCCAGTTTGTAGTCGTGCCCCTCAAACAGCTGGTGGCCTATGACGTCGAAGACGTCGAGAAGCTGGAAGAGCTCGCCCAGGTCTCCCAGCACGTGGGTGTCGGTGTCGAGGAACACGAACTTCGGATAGGGACACAGGCGCATCGATATCTTGTCGCGGAGGCCGAAAACCGGATTTGGGATCGTCACCAGGTCGTCCCAAAAAACCGGACCGTCCGCCTTGTCCGTGACCAGGCAGATCGGATACCCTGGATTGTGCTCCCGCAGCAAAGCCGCCGATTTCCGGGCTTCGGCCAGGTAGCCCGGACCCGTGGCGACATAGACGAATCCCTCGGCCTTCATTGTGTCTTTGGGAGCAGGACCGTCAGGCCGTTGCTGCTCTCGGTCGCGAACGTGAGGACCCTGAAGCGGCCGGAACACTCGAGCACCGAACGGCGGACGCCCGGGGCGCTCAACGTGTCGTGCAGCACGAGGCAGCCCCCGGCCGAAATGCGGGGGGCGTACGCAAGGATCTCGTCCAGGGTCGCCGGGTAGGCGTGGGACGTGTCCAGGAAAATGACGTCTGCATGAGCGGGCAGCGCTTCCAGGACGGCGGGGTCAAGTGACATCCCGCATACCGGCGCAGCCAGGCCCTGGAGACCGTGCCGGCCCAGATTGCCCATGGTCAAGTCGAGGTATTCCTGTTGATAGTCGACACAGTACAGTCGCCCGGTTCCGCCGCGGGCCCGGAGGGCCAGGGCCATGTGCGAGGTCGTCCAGCCCACGAAGCAGCCCAGTTCGATCACGGTCGTTGCGCGCCTGGAGTATACCAGCTCCCCGAGAAACCGCCCGACACTTGGCTCGGAGTTGAAGACCATGGGGGCGCCCGCCGGCGTGAAGTCCGAGGCAGTGCCGAGCGTGCGCCAGGAATCGGGCGGGATCCCGGCGGTCTCGGATCCGGAGATCTCGCGAACAAAGCCGAACGGCTCCATGTCGGCCCTGACGTCCCTGTAGGGAACCCCGTACTGCATCGCCAGGGAAACGATATCGTCGAAGACAAAGCGCCGCGTCAGCGCGATCCGGAGTAATTTAAACCGCGGGAGCAGGTTGCTGATCAAACGGTTCAATGGGGAAACAGGTTGCGATCCTGATCCAAGAAGCCCCGGCTCCTGTCGTAAAGCCTATTAGCCCGGCGCGGGCATGCCGCTATTCCGGGTCTTCCGGCGAAAGTTGCTCCGCAAGCTCCGCGAGAAGCTCCACCTTTCGCCGGTACGGTGCGGTCACCTGGCTGACAATCGCGGATACAGCGAAGTTGAAACTCAGGAGCGCGCACCCGGCGCTGGCGAAGTTCCAGCCGTGGGCGGTGAACACTCGGTAGCCCAGCACACCGAAGACAACCGCCATCGGCCAAAGGGCGTTTTCCATCCAGCGCCAGCGAAACGGCGCCACAGGCTTGCGCAGCTCGCGCAGCAGCATGGCACGGCTCCAAGCATGCTCCGGGGGCTCCACCACGGCAATCGGCTGGTCTCTTGGTTCGGGCGGCATGTTTTCTCGGCTTCTCTTGGACACCCCACCGCAAGACTCGTGCCATGGATCGGCGGACTTTCTTTCGCCCGGTGCCGAAGCCAGGTCCCCATCCCTATTAGAGGAGCCCATGGTCACCTGAAGAACGAGTCGAAACGACCTGGCGCCCCTCATTCCGGGGAAAATAGGGTCGATACGGGTGGCATGAACACCAACAGGGATGTTGTGTCCGAATCGCCCTCCGAGGAAAGCGCCCTCCATTACGATGGAGCCGAGGAGCCCAAGATTTCGATCTGGGGTGTCCTTGCGGGCATCGCGTTGCTCGTCGCATTGGCCCACTACGCCCACAAGTTGGTGCGGTTCTGAGGTCGAGGCGCTTGCCGGCGAGGTACTGGGCGCATTTGACTGAAACCGGGTAGGGACGCCCGGCCCGGGCGTCCGGGCAAACATCG
>CAZGOX010000394.1:0-2417 GCA_964527955.1 uncultured Opitutaceae bacterium
GGATCTCGCCGGAGTTGATCGTCAGGGTGACACCCTTGACGATTTCCTTGTCTCCCGTGGAGACGTGCAGGTTCTTGATTTCGAGTGAGGACATGCGCTTAGGGAGGGATCGGGGTTGTCTTCAGGCCTTGGACGGCGCCTTGCCGCGGAAGATGATGTCGACCGACGAGGCGTCGAAATCCTGGGGGAGGATGGACTTCACCTGGTCGAGGATGCCCTCGGGCAGGTCTATGTCATGGGTGGCGCCGGTCACCTCGTCGTGAAAATGGGCGTGCGGCTGGAGATTGGGGCAGTACCGCGTTGGCCCCCGCTCGAAGTTCACGGCGCGCACCAGGTTGCACTGGACGAGCGTCTCAAGGCAGTTGTACACGGTCGCCAGCGAGATCACGGGGATCTCCGGCCTGGCGCGGGCGAACACCTCCTCGGCCGTGGGGTGGTCGCGCTTCTTCAGGAGCACGCTGTAGATCACCTCGCGCTGGGGGGTCGATCGGAGGCCGCTGTCGGACAGGCGCTGGGCAAGGGCCCCTGAGTTGTCTGAGGTTGAAACCATGGGTGAAGGGTGGTTTGTGACAGTTAATTGGAATGGGTCCAAGTTTCAACTGGGAATTAGAATCATTCCAATGAAGGTTTGTATTAAATTAACTAACAGGTAGTTATTGATCTGGCTTCAGCCTCCGAAGCACCAATGCCAGGGCTCGTACACGATGCCGTGGGCGTTGCCCTTGGGGTATGACAGCCTGAATCCGTGCTCCCGCGCGTGAAGCTCGAGCCAGGAAAACGCCTTGGTCTGGGCAAAGGACTCGGTCAGCAACGGCTCGCCAGGGACTCCGATGTCAACGGCCCGTCCGGTATGATGCTCGCTGTAGCCCGGCGCGGCAAGGGTTCGCAGGATCGCGCCGATCTTCTCCCCCTTCAAAAGCCTGCCATGGATGATCTCGTCCTGGCGCGCCACGCTGCGGAAACCCGATACCGCAAGGAGCGTCAGCCCGTCCGAAGCGGCTGCTTCCCGCATCCTCGCCCACGCCGCTGCCGCGGCTGGCTCGAGGCTTATGTCGCGCCCGTCTGGGTTGGCCCCGATCGAGACCAGGCTGGCCGCCTCGGGCTGCAGGGCAAGGCCGCGCGTCGCCGCGTAGTCAGGAGGTATGCCGAGCGTCTCGCTCACAACGACAATCCGTCTCGATCCTTCGCGTTGCTGCGACTCTTGCTCGGGCCGTCCGTCTCTTTGATGTCGGAGATTTCCTGAAATCTTAATCGATGTTCGACGATTTGTAGCGACCTCTTCGCCGAAGCTCGATGCACCTCTTGTGGAAGATCGTTAACGAGTCTTCCGAGATCGAGGGGCGTGACTATCTTCTTCGCTAGAATCTCGGTGACAAAGTCCAAGTCTTTCGGCCGCCCGGCCGCGAGCTTCGAGCACGCGAGGTCAAGAGCGCTCAGACAAAGGCCTGTGATCCCATTCGTGTTCTCATTCTTGATGGGATTGAGGCGTTTGTCCCATCCGGCGGGCAACGGACAAGAATCGGGAGGAATCCCATGCGCATAATAGCCAAAGGTTTCGTGAAATCGGCTGATTTCCCCAATCGATCCATTGATCAGATCCATCTTGTCAGGATCCTTCAATGGGAAGACGTCTGCCTCCATTGATATCAGCAACTTCTCCGGAGCATCTTCTACAGCCCCCAAAATTGCCTGGCTCCCAAGTACGAGGATGACTCTTTGGTCTGTTACCGATCCTGATGCACGAATTATATGCTCAAGCTGTTGCCTTGTCATGTAGACTCAAGAATCCGCATTCGCGTCTCATTGCTCAAGAATCCACCAAACGGCACGCTTTGGCGGATGCGGTCGCCCTCATCCGACTCTTCCAAGAGAATCGAACGCAACTGAGGCCAAGGATGACCGAGCAACCTCTGCCATTCCTCACGGAGGCGAGCACTCGAATACCGCGCGGCTTGTTTCCGCGCGCGCTCGAGTAACATCGGATCCTTGTCAATCCGGGCGACACAGGCCTTGACCAACCGAAGCATTCGCCGATCGACATCCTTGTGCGAAAATGTGTTCGTGGCCTTCATGGCTGGATAACAATTGTATCACCCGCCGTGCTCGGCAAGCCAGCGCTCCGCGTCGATCGCGGCCTGGCAGCCCATCCCGGCGGCCGTGATCGCCTGCCGGTAGACGTGGTCGGCGCAGTCGCCCGCGACGTAGACGCCGGGAACCTTCGTCCTTACCTGGGAGCCCTTGGCGGGCAGGAAGTAGCCGTTCTCGTCTACGTCCAGGGCGGGCGTAAACGCCGCCGAATTCGGCATGTGGCCGATTGCGACGAAGATTCCCTTGGCCGGAAGCACCGTCTCGGCGCCCGACTTGACATTCCTGACCTTCAAGCCGCTGACCGCGCCTTCGGGAACCCCGAGCACCTC
>CAZGOX010000395.1:0-2417 GCA_964527955.1 uncultured Opitutaceae bacterium
GGGTGTCCGTATAATCTGCGGCGTGCTAAAGCTAGTCCCAACGCATCACGCCGTACAACGGGCCAAAGAAAGGACCGGATGGTGTCGCCATGCTTTGGAGCGCATGCTCGATAGGGTTTACCACCAGGGCCTTGCTCCCGACGTCTGCTGCCGGCAGCTCCGGGACTATTTGACTTCTGTATGCTACAGCGAAGGCGCAAAATACGTGCGCCTCTACGGGGACCATGTGTTCGTCTTCGGCCAGGGATACGAACCCGACGAGGCCTCGCTTATCACGATCCTCCACCTCCCGTCCGAACTCCGTCCCCTAGCCCACCGGACCAGGCCGAAACCGTTTGCGCTAGCAGCATAATCCCCGCTCCCCATGAACACGCTGATCATCGCCCTTCTCTCGCTTGGGGTCATCGCCCTGGCCGCCCTCGTCTATTCTGTTGGCCGTCTTAGGTCCCAACTTGTCGGCGCCTCCCCGGATGCGGGTGCGATCCGTTCCGATCTACAGCGCATCGAGTCGGGGTTTCGTGACGAGTTTTCCCGCCAGAAGTCGGAGCTGACGGCCAAACTGGATCTCCAGCTGGATCAGTCGCTTCAACGGACTGACGCCCTAAAGGACAAGATCGAGGGGCGCCTGGAAGCGATTCGCGGCACAACGGAGGAAAAACTTCGCCTCTTCGGCGATTCCGCCGACACACGGCAGACCCGCCTGCGGGTCGAGCTCCTGGACCAGCTCACCACCTTTCAGGGAGGCATGACCATGCAATTGACCGGCCTTCGGCAAGAGGTCGACAAGCAGCTTACCGAGATGCGGAACGGCAACGAGCAGCGCCTCGAGCAGATCCGCCTGACCGTAAGCGAGCAGCTTCAGTCCACACTCGAGAAGGGCCTCGCCGACTCGTTCAAGGTCGTGAGCGACCGCCTGGAGCAGGTGCACAAGGGGCTTGGCGAGATGGGCGAAATCGCCGCGAGCGTCGGCGACCTGCGCCGCGTACTCACGAATGTGAAGGCCCGCGGCACCTGGGGGGAGATGCAACTCGGGAATCTTATAGGCGACATCCTAACCCGGGACCAGTACGCCGAGAATGTCCCTGTGAACCCTGCCTCGCGGGACTTTGTCGAATACGCGATCAAGCTCCCCGGAGCGGACGAGGAGTCCGGTCCGGTGTGGCTCCCGATCGACGCCAAGTACCCCGTGGAGGACTTCCTGCGCCTTTCGGAAGCTGCGGACAAGGGCGACGCCGAGGCGGTTGAGACCGCAGGGCGATCCCTCGAGGCCTCCATCCGCGCCTTTGCGAAGACCGTCGCCTCAAAGTACATTGCCCCGCCGCACACGACCAACTTCGCATTTCTTTACCTGCCGTCCGAGAGTCTGTACGCTGAGGTTGTGCGCCGGCCGGGCATCGTCGAGGGCCTCCAGCGCGACTTCCGCGTCTCCGTTGCGGGGCCATCGACCCTCACAGCCCTGCTCAACTCGCTCCAGATGGGATTCAAGACCCTCGCTATCCAGGCTAAGTCGGCCGAGGTCTGGAAAGTCCTTGGGGCGGTCAAGACCGAGTTCGGCCGCTTCTCGGAAGTGCTTACCAAGGTGAAGAAGAAGCTCGAGGAGGCCTCGGATCAGATCGACAAGACCGATATCCGTACCCGCGCAATCTCGAGGAAGCTCAGGGAGGTGGAGACACTCCCGGAGGCCGAGGTCGCGAGGCTCCTTCCCGATGCCCCGGATGCGGCAGAGATCGATGCCGAAACCCTCTAGTTCACCCCAATGCCCATTTTCCAGTCAAAGGCCGGGTCAGCCGCCACCGTTCTCGCCAAGGACGGGGAGAGGATTGTCAGCTACCTCCTGACTGCCCATGGGGCGAAGCAGCTACGGGCGGCCGGTGTCAGGAGTGGCCAGAAAGTCCCGGCCCGGGTCCTTGCATCCTTGGTGCGCACCGGCAACGCACATTCGCCCCGCCTGGCCGATGCCGCAGGTCAGTCGATCCTGGGTCTCAAGGAAGAGGAGCAGACCGGTCTTCCTCGGTGCGAGGTGACCGGCGCGACGAGTGATGTGCATCTTGTCGTATACGGGGAGGGCTCAGGCACCGTTGCCAAGTTGTTGGGCTTGGAACCGCGGTTTGTGCTCCAGAAGGTGACCATGCTCAGTGTTCCCATCTCGGCACTAAGCCTGGCGGCCGTGGACAGGCTCGAAACCGCACAGAAGGTGCCCATGGGGTCCGCGGCGGCAGCCATCCTGCGGGACTGGTTCCGGCAGGACCTTGAGGCTGGCTGGGAAAAGCTGCAGCGTGAGAACGGGCGCAGGCAGGCGGCTCTTCCGCTCGACTCGGGCGAGGATGAACTATCCCTTGGGGGCGAGAGGGACACATGACGGCCATTGTTGGTGTCCAATTGATAGGTCTTCAAGTAGTTCGCCACTTGGCTGACCG
>CAZGOX010000396.1:0-2416 GCA_964527955.1 uncultured Opitutaceae bacterium
GGGTATGCTAGACACCCTAAAGCTCTACGAAACCTTCAAGGCTGCCTCACTTTCAGACGAACACGCCCGCGCCATGACCACGGCCATGCAGAATTCTGAGGCTGAGACGCTTCTCGACGCGAAGGCGCAGGTTCACGAAGAATTTGAGCGCTTCCATGCGACCTTCGTAAGCAAGGCCGAATTCGAGGCGAGGCTGTCCCAGACCGACCAGAAGATCGGCCAAGTTGAAACCCGGCTAATTCGCTGGATGTTTATTTTCTGGATGGGCCAGATGGCTGTGAACGTCGGCCTCGTCCTGGAGGTGTCCAGGTTCCTGAAGTAAAGCCCTTCGACTCCCGTTGGTCGCCCAAGGCAGCCTTTCGCATTGCGGAAGATTGGCGCCCTCAAGGGGAATTGAACCCCTGTTTGAGCCTTGAGAGGGCTCCGTCCTAGCCGCTAGACGATGAGGGCGAAAGCGGGAGGTACAGGCTCCGAATTTCGGCGCATTCGTCAAGGGTCAAAGGCAGGGGCTGGATGAAGGCGTTTATCAGGTAGGGGCGCGCGGCCCGCGCGCCCGGGCCTGCGAATGGCCCAAGAGCACTCCCGGACGGGCGGGCCGCCCGTCCCTACCTTTTCTGTCGGTTCTGCTAGACTTTATCAGTCCCGCCACTCGCCCTTGACCTGATGGTAGCGGCCATCGTGGTCCTTTTCCCAACGCGGCGGCGCCCAATGGCGGTGGCCGTGCGGGGGGCGGTCCCAATGGCCGCCAACCCACCGGTACTGGCCGGGCGCGCCATCCCAGAATCCCGCGATCCAGATGTAGTCAGGGCCGGGGCGATCCCTTTCGAAGAACACCTCGTGCCGGGGCGGAGGCGGTCCCGCGACCTCAAGGTTGATCGAGATGTCGGCAAGAACGGGTGAAGCGAGGAGCTTGGGGCCGGTAAATCCGGCGACCGCAAAAAGGCTGAGTCCACCGGCGACCCGGGCAGCGATGGAGCGGGACGACGATAAATTCTTTGTTTGAGTCATGGTGTTCCTTGGACCGGTGGAACCGGGCGAGGTCCCTGGGGAATCGAAGATCGAAGGTGGGGTGTTCACCTCCGTAGTGGTTGATGCTTGGGGCCAAAGGTTTGTCCTTCGTAGGTCAGCGAGCTTGCTCGCGCCCAGGGAGGCGCGAGCAAGCTCGTTGACCTACAGCTCGGAAGCAGCTCGTCCCGCCCGGTCCTGCGAACGGCCCAGGAAAATTCTCGGACGGGCGGGCCGCCCGTCCCTACCCCAACCCACTGGCATCCAAGCGCTCGTCAGTCGCCCAGACAGGTGCCCACGCGGCGGGCGGCCTCGATCCACTGGTGCCCGAGCGGGACGGTTTTCAGGTTCCCGGCGACGTCCTTGATCGGGACTGTCTTCACGCCGCTGCCGCGCGCGGCCACCATGACCCCGAAGATCCCTTCGTGGATCAGCCGGGCGCACTCGGTGCCAAGCCGCGTCGCCAGGAGCCGGTCGGTCACCGAGGGAGTCCCGCCGCGCTGGACGTAACCCAGGATGGTGACCCTGGCCTCGAGTCCGGTGAGCTCCTCAAGCTGCTCCGCCAGGCGCAGGGTGTTGCCCCTGTGCCTCGAATCGAGCTCCTTCATCTCCGCCTTGATCGCAAGCCGCCCCTCTGCGGTCTTCGCAAGCTTCTTTCTCCGATTGGCATCGGCAAAGGCCGCGGCGTATTCCTTGGACAGGGCGCCCTCGGCGACCGCCACGATGCTGAAATTGCCGTGCTTGCGGGAGCGGCTGCGGATGGCCGCGGCCGCCTTCTCGATGTCGTAGGGGATCTCGGGGATCAGGATCACATCGGCCCCGCCCCCGATGCCGGAGCCCAGGGTGAGCCAGCCCGCCCGGTGCCCCATGATTTCCGCGACGACGATGCGGTGGTGGCTGTGCGCCGTGCTGTGCAGGCGGTCGAGCGCCTCGGCTGCGATCCCGAGCGCGGTGTCGAAGCCGATCGTCGCGTCGGTCAGCGCCACGTCGTTGTCGATCGTCTTTGGCAGCGTGATGATGTTCAGCCCCTCGTTCACGAGGCGGAGCGCGTTCTTGTGGGTGCCGCCTCCCCCGATGCACACCAGCGCCGAGAGACCGTGCTTCCTGTAGTTCGCGACGATGACCTTGGTCATGTCGCGCTCGCGGCCGTCGATGCTCATCCGGTGCAGCTTCTCGCGCGAGGTTCCCAGGATGGTCCCGCCCACGGTCAGGATCCCGGCGAGCGTGTTTTTGTTCAGTTCGACAAAGCGATCCTCGGCCAGCCCGAGGAACCCGTCCCGGAACCCGATGATCTCCCAACCGTACTCACCGATCGCCGCCTTTCCGACCGCCCGGATGGCGGCGTTCAGGCCGGGGCTGTCGCCGCCGGCGGTCAGGATGCCGATGCGCTTCTTGGTTGTCCGGTTCATCG
>CAZGOX010000397.1:0-2404 GCA_964527955.1 uncultured Opitutaceae bacterium
TTCTTGAGGTCGTCGGCGATCTGGATCGGCTTGAACATGACCGACACCCAGAAGTAGCTGAAGAAGAGAATCAGCGTGCTGTACAGGGTGTAGTACACCCAGTGTCCGCTGATCAGGTTCTGCGAGAACTGGATCAGGAACTTCAGGTTGAAGGCGGCCCCAAGCTGCGAGAATATCTGCTGCGGGAAGAGGAGGATGGCGTTCGCGAAGATGACCGGCATGACGCCCGAGTAGTTCACCTTGAGGGGCAGGAAGGAGCTTTGCCCCCCCATCACCTTGTTTCCGACCACCCGTTTCGCGTACTGGACGGGGATCTTCCTCTGTCCCTGGACAACCAGGATGATGCCCATCGTGACGACGACAAAGAGCGCTATCATGATCACCGCCTCGGGAAGGCCGTGGCTCTCGCCGGTCCCGATCGGGCTGAAGAAGAAGCGGTAGGTTGCCGCGGCGGCGCCGGGCAGGTCGGAAAGGATGTTGATCGTGATCAGGAGCGAGACCCCGTTGCCGATGCCGCGCTGGGTGATCTGCTCGCCGAGCCACATGAGCAGCATCGAGCCCGTGGTCATGAAGATGACCGAGGTGACGAGGAACCCGGTCTTGTCGACCGAGACGATGTTGCCGTAGCGGTTGACGTCAAAGCCCGGGAAGAGCCTGGCCGGGTTCTCGAGGGCGAGGATCAGGATCGTGCCCTGAACGAGGCAGATGGCCACGGTGGCGTAGCGCGTGTACTGCGTCAGCTTCTGGCGGCCCACGTCGCCCTCCTGCTGGAGGCGGCTGAGGGAGGGCACCACGGCCGTCATCAGCTGGAAGATGATGGACGCGCTGATGTAGGGCATGATGTTCAGCGCGAAGAGGGCGCCCTTCACCAGGGCGCCGCCCGTGAACATGTTGTAGAGTCCCAGGACCGCCCCGCCCGCGCTGCCGCCCTGTTCCCTGAAAAACTCCTGCAGGGGATACGGGTTGATGCCCGGCAGGGGAATGTGGGCCCCCACGCGGGCGATGAACAACAGCGCCAGGGTGAAGAAGATCCTCGAGCGCAGCTCGGGGATCTTCAGGGAGTTGGCAAAGGCGGAGAACACGGGAGTGGGGTTTTTCCTGAAATCAGACGACTAGGGCCTGGCCGCCTGCGGCCTCGATCTTGGCCTTGGCGGCCGCCGAGAACCGGGCTGCGGAAACCTTGATGGCGCGGGTGATCTCCCCGTCGCCGAGCACCTTGACGGTCGTTTCCCCGCCGCGGATCAGGCCGGCCTTGGCCAGCGCCACGGCGTCGACCTCGGCCACCGAGGCGTCGAGGCGGGCCAGGTCGCCCACGTTGACGACGGCGATCTCGGTGCGGAAGGCCGCCTGGTTGAAGCCCCGGTGCGGAAGCTTGCGGTACAGGGGCATCTGTCCGCCCTCGAATCCCGGGCGGATGCTGCTGCCGGAGCGGGCCGACTGGCCCTTGCCCCCGCGGCCGCTGGTCTTGCCATGGCCCCCGCCCTCGCCGCAACCGACCCGCTTCTTGCGGTGGATGGCGCCGGGCGTGTTCCTGAGTGAATGGAGTTTCATGGGAGAGGTCAGATCTTGCGGACGGCCGCGATGTCCTCGGCGAGGCGCAGGTGGGTGAGCGCCCGCACGGTGGCGTTGACGACGGCGATGTGGTTCTTGGAACCCATGGACTTGGTGAGGACGTTCTTGACGCCCGCGGCCTCCAGCACGGCCCGCACGGCGCCGCCGGCGATCAGGCCGGTTCCCGGCGAGGCGGGCTTGAGCAGCACGCGGCCGCCGTCGCACTCGCCGATCACGTCGTGGGGGATCGTGTCCCCGCGCAGCTTGACGTGGATCAGGCGCTTCTTGGCGTGCTCGGTGCTCTTGCGGATGGCATCGGGAACCTCGTTGGCCTTGCCGTAGCCGACGCCGACGTTCCCCTTGCGGTCGCCCACGACCACGAGGGCGGAAAAGCTGAAGCGGCGCCCGCCCTTGACGACCTTGGCGCAGCGGTTAACGAAAACCACCTTCTCGACCATGCCGGAGTCATCGGCGGCCCCGGGGCCGTTGCGGTTGTCCCGGCGGAATTCGCGGCGGGGGGGGGAACTGGAGGTGCGGTCAGTGATCATGGGCGGGGCTTAGAATACGAGGCCGCCTTCGCGGGCTGCGTCGGCAAACGTTTTGACTTTTCCGTGGTACAGGGCGCCGTTGCGGTCGAACACGACCGAGGCGATGCCCGCGGCCCTGGCCTTGGCGGCGAAGGCGACTCCCAGCTCGCGGGCGCCCGCGAGGTTGGCGTGGAGCTTCTTCTCCTTGCGGAGCGAGGCGTCGAGGCTCGAGAGGAACACGAGGGTGGCGCCGGTCTCGTCGTTGACCGCCTGCGCGTAGATGTGCTTCGCGCTGAACTTGACGGTCAGGCGCGGGCGCGCGCCCG